>CANHIR010000143.1 GCA_947461015.1 Bacteroidota bacterium
AATAAATTAGTAAATGCAGGTATGCCATTCAGAGACGCCTATAAAAAAATAGGGTTAGCTATTGAAGCAGGCAATTATACCTATTCAACCCAAGTAGCACATACGCATGAGGGCAGTATTGGTAATTTATGTACTGCGGAAATAGCAACTGCTATGCAAAAAGTAATAGATAGTATGGATTTTGCTAAAGTAGATGATCAAATTGATGAATTATTGAAAAGCTAATTGTATTTTTGACAACGCTTTTATTTTAAAAAGAAATTAATAATTAAATATGAAGAAAGGATTTATGGTAACCGTAATCATGGGGCTTAGTTTAACTAGCTTGGCACAAACCAAACCAGCGATAGCTATTAAGCCAGTTGCTAAAACAGGGGCACCTCTTACTAAACCAAAATTAGCGTTAACCTACACGGCAGCACAATCACTTAAAACAACAAAGGATAGTGCCTCTTATGCATTAGGTTATAGAATCGCACAAAGTTTGAAAGGACAAGGATTGCAAGATGTTAACTTTGAATTATTTAAAAAAGGAATGGCTGCTGGGACAATAGCTAAAACTGATATCCCTGATAGCTTATTAGATGTATGTATTAAAAACTACCAAGATAAAATGAGTCAAGAAAAAATCGCAATTAACAGAGCGGCTGGAAAAGCGTTCTTAGAAGAAAATGCAAAAAAACCAGATGTTGTTAAAATGACAAATGGTATGCAGTATTTAGTATTAACAGCTGGAGCTGATACGGTACATCCTACTTTAAAAAGCAAGGTAAAATGTCATTATCATGGCACTTTGCTAGATGGATCTATTTTTGATAGTTCTGTACAAAGAGGGGAACCAATAACTTTCCCATTAAATGGCGTCATTAAAGGATGGCAGGACGCTGTTCAATTAATGACGGTGGGTGCCAAATGGAGATTGTTTATCCCTAGTGAATTGGCTTACGGTGAACGTTCTGCCGGACCTATGATTGGACCTGGTTCTACCTTAATATTTGAAGTAGAGTTATTGGGTATAGAATAATTGCCTTTAAAATAGTGAATGCACCCCCAAATTGGGGGTGTTTTTATTGGTATTATGTGGTAATTTTGTGCTTCTATTTAAAGCTTAAATTATGTTTAAACCTGCTACTTTTTTTCTTGCATTTGGTTTGCTGCTATTTGCGTGTTCGCCAAACAATGTAAAAATTGAACCTGCTATCACCAAAACTTTGGACAGTGCAGGTGTGAAGGGAGTTTTTGCTTTATTGGATAATGGGTCGGGACAATTTACAATGAATAATTTGACGCTTTACAAGGATTCTGCATATGCCCCACTAAACACCTTTTTTGCCATTCCAACTTTAATTGCCTTGGATAAAGGGATGATTAGTCATGATTCAAAAACATGGATTCCTTTAGATTCTGTAAAATTTTATGAGGAGCTTGTATCCAAAATTGGAAGGGAAACGATGCTTATAACAAAAGATTCATTACATTTTGGAAAAGGCATCGTAAGTGCAGATAGTACTAAATATTGGAACAATGGAACTTTGTTAATTACCCCAGACGAACAGTTGGGATTTATTAAGAGGCTTTATTTCAATCAACTACCATTTCAAAAACGTGCACAGGAAATTTTTAAAAAAATGATTATTAAAGAGGACAATGCGAATTATAAACTTAGTTATATAAATGGTTCGGAACTGTCTAAAGGAGATAGCTGGTATATTGGCTATGTAGAGGAAAACAAACATCCCTACTTTTTTGTTATGCATACAAATACAGCTAATGCCAATAAGTTATTAACTGATAAAGGAGCTTTATTAAAAGCAATTTTATTAAATCAAGGCTTTTTAAAGGGCGTAAGATAAATTCCACACAAATAGCACTATGCAACAATATTGTAATACATTAACTTCTTATAAACGATTCATCACCCGTGAAGTGCGTATAGGAAACTTAATTATTGGCGGCGGCAGGTCTGTTAAAATACAAACCATGACGACCACAGACACGATGGATACAGACAAAACGGTAGACCAGGTTATTAAATGTATTGAAGCAGGTGCCGAGCTGGTGCGCATTACAGCGCCAAGTAAAAAAGAGTCAGATAATTTAGCGAATATTAAATTGGCTTTGAAAGCTAAGGGCTATGATACACCCATTGTTGCTGATATTCATTTTACACCCAATGCGGCAGAAATTGCTGCAACCATCGTTGAAAAAGTAAGGGTGAATCCAGGGAATTATGTTGACAAAAAGAAATTTGAACAGATAGAATATACAGACGCCGAGTATCTTGAAGAGATTGAAAGAATTAGAGAAAGATTTACTCCCTTAGTGCTTATTTGCAAAGAACATGGAACAGCAATGCGCATTGGAACCAATCATGGTTCTTTAAGTGATAGAATTATGAGTAGATACGGAGATACAGCCAACGGCATGGTAGAAAGTGCAATGGAATTTTTACGTATTGCAAGAACATTGGATTATCATCAAATTGTACTGAGTATGAAATCCAGTAATCCGCAAGTAATGGTTCATGCTTACCGACTGCTTATACAGCAAATGCAAAATGAGTTTGGTGAATCCTATCCTTTGCATTTGGGAGTGACAGAGGCAGGGGATGGAGAAGATGGAAGAATTAAAAGTGCAATTGGCATTGGCACTTTATTGGAAGATGGTATTGGAGATACCATTAGGGTGAGTTTAACTGAAGATCCAGAATTAGAAATTCCGGTTTGTAGGGATATTGTAAAAAGGTACAATGGCCGAGAAAATGATATACACTCAAACATTCCACCCATTGAAAACCTTACTTATAATCCTTTTGAATACAAAAAAAGGGCAACGCATGCCGTGGCCAATATTGGAGGCGGTCAGGTGCCAGTTGTGGTGGCGGATATGAGTCATTTGTTGGACTTAAACCCTGCTTCCTTGAATGCAATAGGTTATCAATATAACGAAGCAACTGACAAATGGAATATTGCAGATGCAGCTGCTGATTATGTTTTCTTAGGTAACAATACACTAGATTTTGAAATACCAGGAACCTTAAAAGGAGTGCTACATTATGAAAAATGGAAAGCATTAGGGGATGATCATAAATATGCCCCAATATTTGATACTACTATTTTTTTATCTGCAACAAGTAAAAGCAAGACATTAAACTTTGTTTCCTTAGATGCTTATAGTACCAATACCAATATTTCGGATGAACAACTACTTCAAATAGCTAAGGATACAACCGTTGTGTTTTGCATAAGTAGTACATTATTAAATGCAATGCAGGCAGTAAGACGCATGTTTGTAAGATTCAATGAATTACAAATCACCAACCCTGTTGTATTGGTTACTGATAGCAAAGTAGTTACTACCGATGAACATTTAATTCACTTTGCTACAGAAACAGGTGCGCTGTTTTTAGACGGAATGGGAGATGGAATTTGTTTGGGTATAGATGCTGCTTTATATCCTACATTGTCAAAAGATTTTGGGCAAGTTTCGGGAAGGAATTATGTTCAAAATAATTCCATAGAACAATTTTTAAATGCAACTGCATTTGGTATTCTGCAAGCTACAAGAACAAGAATTTCAAAAACAGAATATATTTCTTGTCCAAGTTGTGGAAGAACTTTGTTTGAGCTACAGGAAACCACTGCTAAGATTAGAAAAGTAACCAATCATTTAAAGGGTTTGAAAATTGCCATCATGGGATGTATTGTTAACGGGCCTGGAGAAATGGCAGATGCTGATTTTGGTTATGTAGGCAGCGGTGTTGGAAAAATAACTTTATACAAAGGCAAGGAAGTAATGAAGCGAAATATTGATAGTCAAGTTGCAGTGGATGAATTAATACAATTACTAAAAGACAACAATGCTTGGGTGGATCCTCAATAATTGGAATAAAATTTATTTATGTATTTTCTAATTTATAGTTTACTTTATTTGTTTTCATTGTTGCCATGGCGGGTATTATATTTTTTGAGTGACGGAGTTGCTTTTTTATTAAAACATGTGGTTAAATATAGGGTGGACGTAGTTAACCAAAATATAGCAATTGCATTTCCTGATAAATCTGAAAAAGAAAGAAAAAAAATTGCCAATGATTTTTATCAACAGTTTACGGATTCATTTATTGAAACCATTAAGCTGTTGTCCATTTCGGATAAGACCTTTCAAAAGAGATTCACTTCAAATGTGGAAGTACTGAATGATTTATATAAAACAGGGCAGTCGGTACAAATTATGGCGGGTCATTTTTTTAATTGGGAATATGCAAACTGGGGGGTAGCTAAATATGGGAAATATCCTTTTCTTGCTGTTTACATGCCCTTGAGTAATAAGGCATTTAATAAACTAATATATGATTTAAGAGCTAGATACGGCTCCATTTTAATTCCAGCAACTAACTTTAGATCACAATTTCTTAAATATGCAAATGAGGGGCCTTATGCATTGGCGTTGGCTGCTGATCAAAATCCAGGTAACCCTTTGCAAGCTTATTGGGTGCATTTTTTCGGTAGGCCTACTCCATTTGTAAAAGGACCAGAAAAAGGGGCAAAGCTCAATAATACGGCACAAGTGTTTGTTCATTTTTATAGAACCAAAAGAGGGTATTATCATTCAGCGTATGAAGTAATGACCATTTCACCCAACTATTTCAAGGATGGTCAATTGACGGCTTTGTATGTAAAAGTCTTAGAAGAAAAAATTAAGTTGAATCCATCTAATTATTTGTGGAGTCATCGTCGATGGAAATACACCTATGATGC
>CANHIR010000144.1 GCA_947461015.1 Bacteroidota bacterium
GTAATTTTAGGACTTCAATGGGGTGATGAAGGAAAGGGTAAAATTGTAGATTATTTTGCTCCAAAGTATGACATCATCGCAAGATTTCAGGGAGGTCCTAACGCAGGACACACTTTATATGTGAATGGAACCAAAATGGTATTGCACCAAATTCCTTCCGGTATATTTCACCAAGACAAAATAAATATTATTGGCAATGGTGTAGTATTGGATCCTGTGACTTTGAAAAAAGAGTGTGATGCAGTTGCAAGTATGGGTGTGGATGTGAAAAAGAATTTGTTTATTTCGGAACGAACTAATATTATTATTCCTAGTCACCGTGCATTAGATAAGGCTTCTGAATTATCTAAAGGAGAAGCAAAAATTGGATCTACTTTAAAAGGCATTGGACCTGCTTATATGGATAAGACAGGCAGAAATGCATTAAGAGTGGGTGACTTATTAGATAAGAAATTCATAAGCAAATACATTGCTTTAAGAATGAAGCACCAGAAAATTTTAGATAGCTATAATTTTAATGAAGACATTAGCGAAATGGAGTCTGAGTTTTTTGAAGCGATAGAATTCTTGAAAACATTGAATATTATTAATTGCGAATACTTTATTAACGACCAAATTGCAAAAGGTAAAAAAGTATTGGCCGAGGGTGCGCAGGGTTCTATGTTGGATATTGATTTTGGAACCTTCCCATTTGTAACTTCCAGCAACACGATTTCGGCTGGTGTTTGTACTGGCTTAGGTATTTCACCAAAACAAATTGGCGAAGTATTTGGAATCTCTAAAGCATATTGTACCCGTGTGGGTAGTGGCCCTTTCCCCACTGAATTGCATGATGCCAAGGGCGAGGAGCTTAGAAAAATTGGAAGTGAATTTGGCGCTACTACAGGACGACCTCGTCGTTGCGGCTGGATTGACTTGGTTGCTTTAAAATACACTTGTATGATTAATGGTGTAACACAAATAATAATGACCAAGGCCGATATTTTAGATTCATTTGAAACTTTGGACTTAGGAATTGCCTACGAAATGGAAGGTAAGCAAATAGACTATGTTCCTTTCCAATTAGTAGGCACGCCGGTTACCCCTGTTTGGAAAACCATGCCAGGATGGAATACAGACTCAACAAAAATGAAGGCTGAATCTGAATTACCCACCACAATGAAATCATATATCGAATTTATAAATACTTATTTGGGCGTCCCGGTGAAATTTGTTTCTAACGGCCCAGGTAGAGATCAGATTATACATTTATAATTATTAAAACTTAGGTATTTTTACGTTTTATAAAAATCAAAAAAAAGTGAATATTTTTTTGGTAATTAAAAAAAACGGGTGAAATTTTACATTGTAATTTTGAATGAACTATGGCAGTAAAAACAATTAAAGAAAAAAAGTCCGCGAGTAATTTAAGCGAATTCGGCGCTGCGGAAAAAGTGAGTAAAGCATCTTCTAAGAAAAAAGTAGTAGGTGATGACGATGATGATATAGATGATGCAGAAGAGGTAGATGACGATTGGGGCAAAACAGAAGAAGACGATAGTTGGGATCCTGATTTCGAAGAATTTGACATGCCAAAAAAATCAGCAAAAAAACCAGGCAAAGGAAAAAAAGAAGAAGAAGACGACTTGGGACTAGATGATGATTTAAATTTAGAGGATGACGACTTGTTTAACGAAAAAGATGAGTTTGACGACGATTTCTAAAAAAAACTTTATTCTTTAATAGAATATAATAATTGTAAAGAGGCCTGTAAAATATCATTTTTATGGGCCTCAAATATTTGTAGCTTATCCTTAGGCAATTTTAGCATATACATTTTCCCGGCTGCAACGGTTTGATCGAATTTGGGATTCGTCATTGCCAATGCTTTCACATCCATTCCTAAAAACTGCGCAATAGCTGCAATTTGAAAACGTCCACTTACCTCAACGCTAGCCATATCTTGATGATTAACTTGCGACGTCCCTTTTTTATCTTTCACCTCATTTGCGGTTAAGGTGGTCCATCCCCCATCCTCCTCAAAAACATAATGGGTGGCTATAAATTTTTTCACATGATTTCTAGTCTCAAGTGGAAGGTCGTATTCAATTTGCCAAAAGTCGTTCATGCCTTTTTTCTTGAGTGCCCTGCTCACTCTATTCGCACCTCCATTATAAGCCGCTACTACTAATAACCAATCTCCAAATTGAGCATACAATTCTTTAAGAATCGTTGCTGCTGCTTGGGTACTTTTTTTAAAGTCAGTTCTTTCGTCTACCGGTGTTGTTTTTAAACCCAACCTTTCCGCTTCATATGGCATCAATTGCCAAGGCCCTACTGCCCCAGCCCAAGAAGTTAAATTGGGCGTTAAATGACTTTCAATAACACTTAAATATTTTAACTCCACAGGAATACCATTGGCAGTTAATATTTCGTCGTATAAAGCAAAATAGGGTTTTGCCCAAGTCTTCATTTTAATTAATTCAGGCCCTTGCTTTTCCATATAACCCTGTATAAAACCAACCGCATTTTTATTCAACTCAAATTGAAATGGCTTATCCTTTTTCCCAGATGCGGTAATATTAAACAAGCTTGAAAAACCAACCCTTGTATCTTCCAAGGAATTTTTTTTGTCATTCGTGGTCTGGGCAAACAAATGATTACTTCCCATGATGCAAAGGAGCGTAATAACATACCTATTAAAAAATAGAGATTTTAGAGGAAATAAACAGTTCATACACTATGATGATTTTGTTTCCATCATTTCCTTAGAAAACTGAAGTAATTGTACTTCATTAAAAGCAGCACTCATCACCTGCAAACCAAATGGCATTCCATTACTATGTTTAAACAACGGTATGGAGATAGCAGGTATTCCCACTAAATTTGCATACACCGTATAAATATCCGCTAAAAACATTTCGGTTGCCGAGTGACTATGCTCCCCTAATTTAAATGCAGGACTTGGCACAGTGGGCGAAATGAGTATTTCATATTTTAAAAACAGGTCATTGGTTAAGTCCACCAATTGTCTTCTTACTTGTTGCGCTTTGGTAAAATAGGCGTCAAAGTAACCGGCACTTAAAACAAATGTGCCCAACAATATTCTTCTTTGCACTTCTGCACCAAAACCTTCGGTACGAGATTTTTTATAGAGGTCATTTAAATCCTCGAAGTTTGCTGAAGTTCTATGGCCATATTTTATGCCATCAAAACGCGATAAGTTACTTGAAGCTTCAGCAGTGGTAAGTACATAATAAGTGGGTACTAAAAAAGCAAGTAAATCAAAATGAATTGCATCCACGGTATACCCCTTATCTACTAACTTAGCTAAATAAGCTTCGGTTTGGTTTTTGATTTCTGGATCCAATCCTGGATGAGACAAAGTCTCTTTAAAATAAGCCACTCTTTTTGGTGCAGTATAATCCGTTCCAGTATTAGTAATGATATTGGCATATGCAGGCACTTCTTTTACAGAAACTGTGCTATCAAAATGATCTGCTCCTGCAATCACTTCCAATACCAATGCCGCATCGTCTACATTGTGGGAAAAAATACCTATTTGATCAAAGGAAGAGGCATAGGCAATTAAACCATATCTTGAAATACGACCATAACTTGGCTTCAAACCCACTACGCCACAAAAATCTGCAGGTTGTCTAACCGATCCACCCGTATCCGATCCTAAACTCACCATACATAAATTGGCTTGAATCGCAACTGCCGATCCACCTGAAGAACCACCAGGTACGCGTGTAGGATCTAATGCATTTTTAACTGGGCCGTATGCAGAATTTTCATTGCTACTGCCCATGGCAAATTCATCACAGTTTTGTCTACCAATAATGATAGCACCCTCATCCAATAATTTTTGAACTGCAGTAGCCGAATAAATAGCCGTGTAATTTTCTAATATTTTAGAAGCAGCTGTTACTTTATGTCCATCGTAACAGAGTACATCTTTGATGCCAACCACAACGCCATGTAATTTTCCTATAGGACCATCCTTTGCGCGCAATTCATCTAATTGAGTTGCACGCAATTTAGCTTCGTCGGGAAAAACTTCTAAAAAAGAATTTAAATGTTGTTGCTGATTGATTTGATCCAAGAAAAAATCAACCGCTTGGATACAAGACGTCTCACCAGCTAATAAAGAAGCATGGTAGTCTTTGATTGTATTAAAACGAAACAAAGGCTTAGTGTGTTAAAGGATAAAGAAATAGAAAAATAAAAAACAGTGCCCTAATAATTACTTAGCTTCTTTTTCGCTAGCACCCTCTTCTAATTCTTTTTTCACATTATTTTTAGCATCGTTAAACTCACGAATGCCTTTACCTAATCCTCTCATGAATTCAGGTATTTTTCTTCCACCAAACATCACTAAAATTACTACACCAATGATTAATAATTCTTGAAAACCTAAGTTGCCCATAATGTTAAATTTAGAATAATAAAGGTAAGGTAAATCTAAAACAGAAACCCCATTTTTATTTGAATAAAGCGAATTATACGTTAAAAAAAAGCGGATCCCGATTTATTCGGAATCCGCTTGGTATACATTGAATCAAATAGGGAAACCCTTTTTGAGTACTAGAATCTTTTTTCTTTAATACGAGCACTCTTACCACTACGATCACGTAAGTAGTACAATTTAGCACGACGTACTTTACCAGACTTATTTAACACGATACCATCGATGTTAGGAGATAAGAAAGGGAATAAACGCTCTACACCTACACCATCAGAGATTTTACGAAC
>CANHIR010000145.1 GCA_947461015.1 Bacteroidota bacterium
TCCACCAATGCCATGGGATCGAATGTAACGGCTGCATGGAAAGCGCATAAGCAAGGTGCTTATTTTGCGAACCCATGTTTTACACAAATTCACCCAACTTGTATTCCTGTTTCTGGCGATCATCAGTCTAAATTAACATTGATGTCTGAGTCCTTAAGAAACGATGGCCGTATTTGGGTTCCCAAAAAACTGGGAGACGATCGCAAGCCAAATGAAATTCCAGAAGAAGAAAGAGATTATTATTTAGAGCGTCGCTACCCTGCATTCGGAAACTTAGTACCACGTGACGTAGCTTCTCGTGCTGCTAAAGAAAGATGCGATGCGGGTTATGGTGTAGGAACTTCAAAGCAAGCAGTATATTTAGATTATGCTGCAGCTATTGAGCGTTATGGTAAAACTGAGGTAGGTAAAAAAGGTTTATCAAACGTAAGTCACGAAGAAATCATTGCATTAGGTAAAGAAGTAGTGAAAGAGAAATATGGTAACCTATTTGATATGTATGCAAAAATCACTGGAGAAAATCCATACGAAGTGCCAATGCGTATTTATCCAGCGGTACACTATACCATGGGTGGTTTATGGGTAGATTATGAATTACAAACCAATGTTCCTGGATTATATGCATTAGGAGAAGCTAACTTTAGCGACCACGGTGCCAACCGTTTAGGGGCGAGTGCTTTGATGCAAGGTTTAGCCGATGGTTATTTTGTAATTCCTTATACTTTAGGTAACAACTTGGCAGATGAAATTTACAATGCGCCTATTCCAACTTCACATCCTGCATTTGAAGCTGCTGAAAAAGCAGTAGCAGAACGCATTCAAACTTTGAAAAATATTAATGGTAAACAATCGGTTGAAAGTTTCCACAAGCGTTTAGGTAAAATTATTTGGAATGAGTGCGGTATGTCAAGAAGTGAAGCTGGTTTGAAAAAAGCCATTGCTGATGTACAAGCTTTGAAAAAAGAATTCTGGAGTGATGTAAGAATCCCAGGAGCAATTAATGAATACAATCCTGAATTAGATAAAGCAAACCGTGTAGCGGACTTTATTGAATTAGGAGAATTAATGTGTGTAGATGCATTAAATAGAAACGAAAGTTGTGGTGGTCACTTTAGAGAAGAGTACCAAACACCAGACGGAGAAGCTTTAAGAGACGACGAAAACTTTATGTATGTAGCTGCATGGGAAGCAACAGGCGAACATCAGTGGCAATTACATAAGGAGGAATTAAAGTACGAGGTTATTAAGCCTTCTCAACGTAACTACAAATAATCAACTACTACAATCATTTTAATTACAACTAGAATAACTTAAATAATATGGCACACAAAAATTTGAATTTAAAATTGAAAGTTTGGCGTCAAAAAAATGCCAACACTCCTGGTGCTTTTGTAAAATATGACGTGAATGATATCTCTGATGAAATGTCTTTTTTAGAGATGTTAGACGTATTAAACGAAAAATTAATTGTAACGGGCGAAGAACCCATTGCATTTGACCATGACTGTAGAGAAGGGATCTGCGGCATGTGTTCATTGTATATTGATGGCAAACCACACGGTCCTTGGCAAGCAAATACCACTTGTCAACTTCACATGCGTGCATTCAATGATGGAGATACCATTACTATTGAACCATGGAGAGCTAATGCCTTCCCTATTGTTAAAGACTTAACAGTAGACAGAGGTGCTTTTGACAGAATCATTCAGGCGGGTGGATATATTAGTGTAAATACGGGTAATGCAGTAGACGGTAACAGTTTACCAATTAACAAAGACGATGCCGATGCTTCTTTTGCAGCAGCAATGTGTATTGGATGTGGTGCTTGTGTGGCAGCTTGTAAAAATAGTTCTGCTATGTTATTCTTAAGTGCAAAAGTGTCTCACTTAGCATTGTTACCACAGGGAGAACCAGAAAGAAAATCTCGTGTATTAAATATGGTGGCCCAAATGGACAAAGAAGGTTTTGGTTCTTGTACCAATACGGGTGCTTGTGAAGCAGCATGTCCTAAGGAAATTTCTATTGCAAATATTGCTCGTTTGAATAAAGAGTATTTAAGAGCTGGATTAACTGCAGAATAGTGGCCAACACTTATTTCCAGTTTAAAAAATTTATCGTGCATCAGGAACATACCGCTATGAAGGTATGTACTGATGCATGTTTATTTGGTGCATGGGTTGCCAATGATGTAGACAAACAAAAATTTGAAAACATTTTAGACATTGGCACCGGCACAGGCTTATTAAGTTTAATGATTGCACAAGCTTTAGAAAGTAATATCCCAAAAACACAAATCACTGCCGTTGAAATTGAATCAGGTGCAGCTAAAGAGGCAGAAAGCAATTTTACATTAAGCCCTTGGGCTTCCAATTTACAAATTGTTCACAGTTCGGTACAAGCCTATAGCAACCAAATAAAGCAAGCAGAAAACGTGGAAAAGTATTTATATGATTGTATCATTACCAACCCCCCATTTTTTGAAGGCGACTTACAATCACCAAATATAAATGTTAGCTTAGCCTCCCACAGCACCGCATTGCCTTGGAAAGTATTAATTCAAGAAGTGGAAAACATGCTAAAAATAAACGGCATCTTTTATGTTTTAATTCCCGCACTTCGTGCCTATACCATGCAAAAACTTGCTGCTCAAAAAGGACTTCAATTGATAGAAGAAGTAGTTGTTTACAATGCTGCTAAACAAAAGCCATTCAGGGCTTTTCAAAAATTTATAAAAACAGCAGCAACGATAAATGAAATAAAGCGCTCTAATTTAATTATAAAAGACGCAGAAAATAAATATACAAAAGAATTTATAAATTTATTATCCCCTTATTATTTGCATTTATAAGTTAGTGCTTGGCATATTCACTCAAATAATCATAATACTCAGTCAATTCGCCTTTATCAAGCATAGTAGCTTTACGAATAATATCATTCCCATTCCCAATTAAATCGGGTAAAACATATTTAATGAGTTGCTCTCCAAAAAACCGGCTAGCATCTCTTGGTAATTCGTTGGGTAAATTTCCAACCGCCATTACGTCGATACAATTTGCCAAATAAGGAGTTGTCTTTTGTAGCGTGTTTATTTCAACACCATACACTGGATCATCACTGGTAGCATCTCCTAAATTTATTGGCACACTTCCATGTGCATCATCCGTGATATCTGCAATGGTGGTAAGGGCAAAATTATCCTCTTTTAAATCATCTAATGTAAACAAGGGAGCAATTCCTTTTTCCCAATAAATTCCATTCATTAAAATATGGGTATGGGGAAGATATTGATTAAATAAACATTTATACTGTTCAGGATGATTGTGAAAATCTAATCTATTGTAAACGCCAGTCTCCTTGTGAACATATAAATCACGTCCTTTTAAATGTATGTAAACTGGATATGCATAATTTCTACTCATATATTCATCGGGTTCAATTTGCTGAATATCCATTAAGTTCATAATCTCCAAAATACCATGTGCTACTCTCCCCGATCCAGTTACAGCAATTTTTATATTAGGCAACTTTAAACCAAAATAAGTATGAACCAACTCCATATAATCTTTCACTTCCTTTACCCTACCTAAATGAAACGCTTTTGTTTTATTGCCATAAGCCATGATGCCATTATGGGCACCCACAATGCCAGCAAAAAAACCAAAGCCAATTAGTCTTTGTCCATCCTCATGTTCCAAACATTCATAATCAATTAAGGTAATTTGCTTATCCATCATTGCATGAAATAGCCCTTGATTATAGGACTGCTCTTTTTTTGTATGGGAGAAAAACAGGTAAGTTTTACCATCTATTAATTGTTCAATAGGCACTTCCTTAATGCCCAATAAAATATGAGCACTACTTATATCGGAAACGATTTTTATACCCTCACGCTCATATTCTTTATCCGAAAAACACCTATTTGCTGACGCCTCAACATGAATTTCCCAGTTTGGAAACTGCGTTAAAAACCATTTGCATTGCTTAGGCGTTAATGCTACTCTATTGTCGTTGGGAACTTTTCCTTCTTTAATAAGCCCTAATACTGGCATTTGATTAATTTTACGCAATATACAAAATAAAGAAATGAACTATTTTGAATTATTCGGATTACCCATTGCTTTTAATACAGATAGGATCCAGTTAAGAAACGCATTTATGCAAATCCAACGAGCTGCTCACCCTGATAAATTTGTACAAGGTACAGAAGCAGAACAAGAGGATGCATTAGAGCAGTCGGCAATGGCAAATAAAGCATTTACCTTGCTAAACAATCCCGAACAAACATTACCATATGTATTGGAAATTACGGGGCACATTCATCCAGATGAAAAGTATAATTTGGCGCCCGATTTTTTGATGGAAATGATGGAATTAAATGAAGCTTGGATGGATGCAGAAAATGAGGATTCAAAACAGCAAATACTAAACCAGATTAAAACCCTTAAAAATGACATTTTCAGCCCTATTCAATCGCATTTGGAAGCTGCTTCGGTCATTGATATTCCCCAAGAAGCAATGCTGCAAATAAAGGACTATTACTACAAGAAAAAATACCTTGACCGTATTTTGGAAGATTTACACCATTAACGTAATATTGCATCCCGCCTGGATAGCTTGTATATCCGAATAATAATGCCCAGATGGCGGAACTGGTAGACGCGCTAGACTCAAAATCTGGTTATCGCAAGGTAGTGCAGGTTCGATTCCTGTTCTGGGCACAAA
>CANHIR010000146.1 GCA_947461015.1 Bacteroidota bacterium
GTAGCAAAACTTTATTCAATTATTATTTAAAAAATTATGAAAAATTGGTGCCAAATAATGTAGAAGAGCTACTCTTTTTTTAAAGAGGGACGGCAAAGATACAGTAGGTAATTTGAACTACCAAGGTTTGATTAAATTATTTTTAATTTTTTCGAACTTTTTCCTGTAAAACTGCTTCAGAGAACATCCCATTAGGCTTATTTCATCGCTAATGGGCGGCAAAGATAAGGAGCATTTACTCACAGCCAAATTTATTGCATACTATTTTGAATATTTTTTCGTTCAAAGTGCTCAAAATAAGCAGTTTATGATGCGAAACGCAATACTAGCAAGGCTTTAGCAATTAAACTATTTTTTGAAAATAAGCTGGATATTGGATAGAGGAAAGATACAATCCATGGGCGGGTGTAGAAAAATCTACATTTTGCTCGTTTTTTAACCTAATGATGTCCTCAAAACGGGCTAAATCTAACTGCCCGCGTCC
This sequence comes from Bacteroidota bacterium, assembly GCA_947461015.1. Classification (GTDB taxonomy): domain Bacteria; phylum Bacteroidota; class Bacteroidia; order Chitinophagales; family Chitinophagaceae; genus Sediminibacterium. Next base: position 485 of record CANHIR010000146.1, read on the forward strand.
CACCTGAAGCATCGTGCCTACCAAACCACGGATCATACCACGTAAAAATCGGTTGGAATCTATATTAAAACTTAGATTATGGCCTTCCTGTAACCATTGTGCTTTGCTAATAATGCAATCAAAAGTGTTTACAGTGGTGTTTTTCTTGGAAAAACTCTCAAAATTGGTGTGAGTTAATAATGTATCTGCAGCAGCCTGCAGCGCAGGAACATCTAATGGGAATGGATAATACCAGGACCTCCCTTCTAAAAAAGGGTTTTTTTCACTGTGTATTTTATATATATAAGATCGCTTTACGGCGTCAAATCTGCAATGCGCCTCCCCCGGCACTTCATAAATTCCTTTTACAACAATGGACTTAGGTAATAATGCATTTAAATTATAGATATGCTTTTGTGTAATGGGAACATCGGTGTCAAAATGAAAAAAATTTTGCAAAGCATGAACGCCAGCGTCAGTGCGAGAGGCACCAGTTAAAGGAATGGGGAATCTATATAAAGTAGTCATGGCTTGATCCAATGCACCCTGAATGGTCACCTGATTGCTTTGAATTTGAAATCCTCCAAAATCTGCCCCGTCATAACATACTTCTATAAAATACCTGCTCATTAATCTTTTATTATGGTGCTAAACTACAAAATATTTCTATCTACTCTATTTTAACGATTTGATTACAACGGCTTACTTATCTTAGCAATTAGAAAAAAATACATTATGAACAAAATATTCTTGAGTGCTTTACTGATGTTATCATTAAGTATAAATACATTCTCACAAGAGGAGGAGACTGACCAAGATACGAGTTGGAAAAAAGAATACCGTTCTTTTGCTACTAAGGAAAATGACTTAGTGCATACAAAGTTGGTTGCCAGCTTTAATTACGCTGCATCGCAAATGAATGGTGAAGTGTGGCTACAATTACATCCGCATTTTTACGCCACCAATGAATTGACCTTGGATGCAAAGGCAATGGAAATTTTAGAGGTTGCATTGGTACAAAATAATAGTAATAAAAAAGTAAAATATAAGTACGATGGCTTATTGCTTTCTATTTACTTAGATAAAATATATAAAGCAACCGAAAACTACACTATTTATATAAAGTATATCGCAAAACCAAATGAATACAAGGCCAAAGGAAGTGAGGCCATCACTGACGCTAAAGGCTTGTATTTTATTAATCCTACGGGAGCAGATACTACAAAACCAACACAAATTTGGACCCAGGGCGAAACAGAAGGTACTAGCGTTTGGTTACCCATTATTGATAAACCCAATCAAAAAAGTACACAAGAATTTCATTTGACTGTGCCAAGCAAATATGTTTCTTTATCCAATGGATTACTAGTAAAACAAGTTGATAATAAAAATGGAACAAGACTTGATGTTTGGAAAATGGATCAACCCCATTCCCCGTATTTATTTTTCATTGGCATTGGAGACTATGCTGTTATAAAGGACAGCTATAATGGAAAGGAAATAAGTTACTATATAGAAAAAGCATACGAAAAAGAAGCGCGCAAAATTTACGGCAATACGCCTTCAATGATTGCTTTTTATGAAAAGATTTTGGGCATTCCTTTCCCATGGGCTAAATATGCACAAATGAGTGCACGAGATTATGTTTCGGGTGCCATGGAAAATACCACATGCACTTTACATGGCGACGCTGTTCAGCAAAACGCAAGAGAATTGGTGGATGGCAACAATTGGGAGAGCACCATTGCACATGAATTATTTCACCAATGGTTTGGGGACTATGTTACTGCAGAGAGTTGGAGTAACATTACTGTAAACGAAAGTTTTGCAGATTATAGCCAAACCTTGTGGGCAGAAAACAACAAAGGCAAGGATGCTGGACAATACGAAAACTATATTGGCTTAAGATCCTATTTATCTAGCCCTGGAGATGCAGAAAAAAACCTGGGGCGTTTTTTTTATAAAGAGCGTGAGGATGTCTTTGATTTAGTGAGCTATCAAAAAGGGGGACGTGTTTTAAACATGCTTAGAAATTATGTTGGCGAGGAAGCATTTTTTGCTTCTTTACATAAATATTTAGATGACAACAAATTTAGCAACGGTTCTGCCATTAAATTAAAACTTGCGTTTGAAGCAGTTACAGGAAAAGATTTAAACTGGTTCTTTAATCAATGGTATTTTGATAAGGGACACCCATTTGTTAGAATAACACAAAAATATATAGCAGATAAAAAACAAGTGCTTGTTGAAATTAAACAAACGCAAACCACTAATAAAATTTTTGAACTGCCAATTGGTATTGATGTGTACGTTGCAGGAAAGAAAGACCATTATCAAGTGTGGAGTAAAAATAAAGTTGATAGTTTTTATTTCCCTAGCCTTGCAATGCCAGATAATGTAAATGTGGACAATGACAAAGTGTTGTTATGGGAAAAAGAGGATGCAAAGCCTTTAGCGCAATATGTATACCAATATCACCATGCAAACAATTTCATGGATCGCTTTGAAGCGATAAATGAAGCAATTGAAAATATTTCGAAGCCTGAAGCGCAATTGTTGGTTAAAGCTGCGTTACAAGACAGTTTTTATGTTATTAGACAAACCGCCATTAAAGCCTATAATCCTGCAGCAATGAATGCAGAAATAGAAAAAGCAGTTTTTGAAATGGCTGCAAAAGATCCTTCAACACTAGTAAGACAGGAAGCGATTGATGCACTGGGTGCATTAAATAAACCAGCTTATAAGAACGATTATATTAAATGGGCAGGAGATGCATCTTATTTAGTTGCAGGCGCCGCGTTAGATGCATTGGAGAAAATAGATTCTATTAGTGCTATTTCCATAGCAACCAAAGCTTCCAAGGAGGTGATAAAGAAAAGATTAAACACGGCAGTTACTAATATTTTGTCAAAGTATGGCAATGAAAATGTTTTTGAATTTGTGGCTGCCAAATACGAAAGTTTAAGCATTCAGTCGGAAGAAAAATTTTATATGACACAACCTTTCGCTGACTTATTAGTTAAAACAACTGATGCAACTAAATTTAAAAAAGGAATTGACTTAATTGTTGCCTTTAGAAACTCGATACCAGAGGGATACAGAGGACAAACAGATCCTTACTTTAATATGAAAATATTGGGCGGTATTTTAAAAGCGAAGAAACTAAAAGGAGAAGAAAATTTAGTGAAAATTGTGAGTGCGGTGATTCCTAAAATGTAATTTTAGTGTAGTTGTGCATGCATACTAATTTTCACCATATTAAAAAGGGAGCCAATTCTTACGAAAGGCTCCCTTTTTAATATAAATTTTGTCAATTTAAACTACCATCCGCCGCTTGCGCCACCGCCACCAGAGCTTCCACCACCAAAGCCACCGAAGCCTCCACCTCCGCCACCGCCCCAATCACTTCCACCACCTCTTCCTCCACCTCCAAGTAGTGAACCTAATAACATCCCGGTAGCAAAATCACTAAACCCACCTCCTCTTATACTAGACCCACCAGTTCCATTTCCACGGCTTCCTACAATTGCAACTATCACAAAAATTATGATGACTAATATGATCATACCTTTTGCGCCTAACTTCCCTTTTGCCCTTGGGTCTTTGTATTCACCTACTGCAGCTTTTGCTAAATTATCTGTTGCATTGTTAATTCCTTCGAAATAAGCCTTCTTCTTGAAATTAGGTGTAATGTCATTATCAATGATACTTTTTGCAGTAATATCAGCAATGGCTCCTTCTAATCCATACCCTACTTCAATTCTCGTTTTTCTGTCATTCACCGAAATAAGCAATAAAATTCCATTGTTTTTTTCTTTAGTACCAATGCCCCAATCTCTAAAAAGTTTATTTGCATAATCCTGAATTGGATAGCCGTCTAAGGAGGGGATAATTACAACCACAATTTGATTAGAACTTGAATCATCAAGTGCGATTAATTTTTTTTCCAAACTAGCAACCTCAGTTGGATTTAATATTCCTGCAACATCATTTACTAATCTTGCCGGATTGGGCTTAGCTAAAATATTTTGCGCTTGAGATGCATTCATTCCAATGAAAGCAGTTACGAAAAATAATAAGATTGATTTAACTATTTTATGTTGCATTATTTTCTTCTATTTTTTTGGAATTTTATAAATTCCATTGGCTGTTTTAAATAAATCATCTATTGCTTTATTAATACCTGCATAATACTCCCTGTTTTTAAAATTAGGTGTGATGTCATTATCAA
>CANHIR010000147.1 GCA_947461015.1 Bacteroidota bacterium
GTACTTTTGATGTTCAAACATTGAATTAAACTTAAAACAATAACAATGAATTTATTAGATGCATTAAAATGGCGTTATGCTGTTAAAAGAATGAATGGAGCAAAAATTCCAGCTCAAACTTTAGATACTATTTTGGAAGCAACCCGCTTGGCACCAAGTTCTTTTGGATTAACGCCTTACAGTATCCTTGTAATTGAAGACGAAGAAACAAGAAAAAAATTACAACCACACTTTTACAACCAACCTCAGGTTGGCGAGTCTAGTGCAGTAGTCATTTTTGCAGCACACACTACTATTAATGAAGCAAGTGTAGATGCTTACATGCAAGAAATTGCAGAACAAAGAGGCGTACCTGTAGATGCATTAAAAGATTTTGCGGGTTATGTGAAAGGGGCAATTGCACATCAGTCTGCAGAGCAATTACAAATTTGGGCTGCAAAACAAACTTATATCGCATTGGGATTTGCATTGGTTGCTGCCGCTAGCGAACAGGTTGACGGTACACCAATGGAAGGATTTGATCCAGCTGCAGTAGATGCTGAATTAGGTTTAGCTGCACAAGGTTTGCATGCAACAGTTGCATTAACATTAGGTTATAGAGATGCAGCAAATGATTATTTATCCGGTGCATTAAAAGTAAGACGTAATGCTGATAAATTAATTATCAAGAAATAATTCAATAGCGTATTTAAAATTATTTTAGATACCTACTTGAAAAATTATAAAGTTAAATTATAATTGTAGCAAGCAATTGTAATTACAAAGGGCGACTCAATGAGTCGCCCTTATTTTTAATAATACTGTTAATCTGCTTTTCTAATTTCCGTTCTTGGACCAATGCCATTTTCATTAAAGGCTTCTATTTGAAAAAAATAAGGTTGGTCTTTTTCTAAAGCCGTTACATAATATTCACTCACCCCATACACCATTACACTATTGTATAATTTATTGGGATCAGAACCAAAGTAAATATGATAGCCTGTGGCATTGGGATTCACCGCCCATTTTAACCATGCATTCCTTCTTTCACTATCTCCTCTAAGTGGAACAAAATTTTGCACAGTACCCGGATGCTCCCCTCTTCCTTTTCCAAATACACGCAAACCACTTATCGCAAATTTTGCACTGGGCATATGAATATTAACCATTTTAATATAACGCGCTTCAATGGCTTTTGGCAAGACTACATAATCGTGTGGTACATCCGTTTTATTTTTTGACTTGTCAATTATCAGTGTCCATGTTTTTGCATCATTAGAAGCATACACTTCATATTGATGATAAATGTCTGTGTACTTACCCATTAAATCCGAACCCTCGTCGGCATAATTAATTTGTATGGCCTCAATGCTGCTTACATTTCCTAAATCGGTTTGTATCCATTCTCCTTTATTGCCAGTGGTTGCAGACCAATAGGTTTTTAAATTCTCATCTACTGCATTGTTTGCAGTGAATGCACTTAAGGTGCTTGATACTTGTACTGGCTTATTGTAATTTAACAACATCCATCCTGTAAATTGTGATTGATCATGATTTGCATTTTGTGTTGGCAAATAATGCGGGTAGTCGCCATAAGAAGTATTCGTATACATTAATCCTTCCCCATCAATTTGTGCTGGCCATATTCCTAAGCGTCTTTCAAAATTATTTTTTACACTAATGGCAATGGTAGAAATATGCCACCAATTTTTAAATACATCCTGATAAGTGGCTCCATGTCCTGCACCGCGCGCAAAGCCGCCTGGCTTATAAGAAAATGGATTGTGCTTTTGATAGGTAAATGGCCCTAAGGGTTTATCACTAGTATAAACGCCATCACCATAACCACTAAACTCGGTGCCAGGTGCACCATATTGTAAATAATATTTTCCATTGTGTTTGTTCATCCATGCACCTTCCATAAATGGTTTTAAAAATGTATTGTCCTGATGTTCTCCAAAACGTTCCCAACCATGAATGCTATCTACCAAATGAATCATTGGTTTTTTCTCCGTAAGTGGTGCAAAAGTTTTACGATCTAACTCTTGTCCATAAATTGGATATAAATTACTAGAGCCATGGTAAATATATAAACGGTTGTCATCGTCTAAAAATAATCCCGGGTCCCAAGCGCCCACTTTAAAACTATCTACCGCAATCTTCCATTCATTCTTTGTTGGGTTGGTGCTATACCAAAGTGTAAAGTTTTTTTCATACGTACTACCAATCACAAATAAACTATCTCCCATGACCAGTGTGGCTGGCGCACATAATTCATCATACACTTTATTCCAGGGTCTTAAAAATTGGTGTGGTAAAAATTTCCAATCCTTCATATCCTCACTCCACCAATAACCCCACTGATTGGTACTAAACATAAAATATTTGTTATCATATACCGCCATCACCGGATCGGCTGTGGCACGATGCTTTCCATTTTGTACAAAATTGGGAATAGGACAAAAGCCATAGTCAATATTTATGGGGTTACAGTAAGTAGCTTGACGCGTTTGCGCGGTAGGAACTTTAAAAGCAGTTTGAGCATTAGACAGATTTTGTGCGGTTAGCCCCTGTAAAGTAATGGCCATTATAAAAAGTAAGGCGAATCGTTTCATATTTTCCTTTTTGATAAATAAATATACCTAATTATTGTAATTGAAGACCTATTCAAAATAGATATGTTCATTTTAAGCAAAATCTTAAACAGATACTTTACCTAACATCCAAGCTTTAAATGCTTGATAGCTTGCTTCCATTGGAATGGCTATTTTTTCTTTGTCTAATAAAAATTGAACAGATGCGGGAATATCAATAGTTTGACCAATGGCTGCTTCCACTACCTCAGGAAATTTTACAGGATGTGCTGTTTCTAAAATAATAGCGTGTGTAACTTCTTGTTCTTTTATAAACTGCTCCGCAGCTAAAAATGCCACCGCACCATGTGGATCTAAAATGTAATTATTGTTTTTATATACACGTTGAATAGTGGCTGCCGTACTTGCATCATCATAACTATAACTGCTTAATCCCTTTTGTAAGCTTTCAAAATTGTTTTGCATTATTTCCATAATACGCACAAAATTACTTGGATTGCCTACATCCATTGCATTGGAAACCGTTGTTACGGATTTATGAATTTCATAATTGCCTGTTTGCAAATATCTTGTTACAACATTATTCGCATTGCAAGCCGCAACAAAATGTCCTAATGGAAGTCCACTTGCTTTAGCCATCATACCTGCACATATATTTCCAAAGTTTCCACTTGGTACCACAATATGCATAGGCATTTGATCACCATACGATGCAACCCATTGTTGCCATGCGAAAAAATAATACAATTGCTGCGGCAACCATCTTGCAACGTTAATAGAGTTGGCGGATGTTAAATGATAAGCAGTGTTTAACTGCGCATCCATGAATGCATCTTTCACTATGGCTTGACAATCGTCAAAACTTCCCTCCACTTCTAATGCCGTAATATTTTGACCACAAGTAGTTAATTGCAATTCCTGTATTGGGCTCACTTTCCCTTTTGGATATAAGATAATTACTTCCACACTTTCCACACCCAAAAATCCATTGGCCACTGCACCACCCGTGTCACCACTGGTTGCTACCAATACCGTAGACGGTTTCGAATAAGTTAATGTTTTTTCAATACTATGTTCACTTTCACTTTGCTGTTCACTTTCGCGTTGCGCGGTCAACTTTATTTTTTCTGCTTTTGCTTCTTTTGAAAAATACCCCAAGCACCTGCTCATGAAGCGTGCGCCCACATCTTTAAACGCCAATGTGGGTCCATGAAATAATTCGAGTGCCGAAATTTTATCTGTAATTGGTACTAATGGAAAATCAAAATGAATGGTCTCTGCACATATTTGTTGTAGAGATGTGTCGTCAATGGTGTCGCCCACATAGGGTTTCATTACCTCAAATGCAAGCGATGCTTTATCAAGCGTCTTGAATCTTTCAATTTGTTCCTTAGTAAATTGAGGGATGGTCGTTGGGAAGTACAAGCCTTTGTCCGGCGCTTGTCCAGTGATAGCAGCAGTTTTAAAATCTACATTCGGTGATTGTTTCCCTAAACTATAATAATGCATTGCTAATTTATTGATATCTCAACTCCTGTTTGATTAATGTTTGTTACATAAGTATGATGTGCCAATGCCAGCCCTTCGTATAATTTTTTCATTTCCTGCTCTACTGCCAATGCGGTTTCCTTTTCCTTACTCAAAAAAAAGATAGATGGGCCCGAACCTGATATGCCACCACCCAAGGCGCCAGCCGCCTTGCAAGCTTTTTTCAATTCATCAAATCCAGGTATTAAGATAGAACGCACTGGTTCAATAATCACATCTTCTAAACTTCGTCCGATTAAATCATAATCTCCTTTCATGAGTCCTGCCACCAATCCAGCAATATTCCCCCATTGTTTTATGGCATCTTTTAATTGTACATTTTGCTTTAAAATACTTCTTGCATCCGCAGTACGAACCTCAATTTGTGGATGCACAATGGTTACATATAAAGTAGGAGAAGGAAGCGCTACAATTTCTAAAGGGAAAATAGATCTTACTAGTGTCACCCCTCCATGAATACAAGGCGCAATATTATCGGCATGCTTTACACCCGAAGCTACTTTCTCTCCATTCATCGCAAAACGAACTAAGTCGTCTTTTGAAAAAGGATTGCCCAATAAATA
>CANHIR010000148.1 GCA_947461015.1 Bacteroidota bacterium
GAAACACAACCAACTGGATCAAATTTGCAAACTCTTTGAAATTGCGTATTTTAATGCGTCAAGCTAGAGTAAGCGGAAGAGATGCTTATATCACTGCCGAAGTGAATAAGATTGCTGCAGAAGGTACAGGTATTTTATCTGGTGCTGATGCAGGTGTAAATCCTGGTTATGTTGCTTCTGCTGGTCAAATTAACCCTTTCTATGACACTTATGGTTATAGTGAGACGAATGCGAGAAGAGCAAATAACAACTGGCCAAGAGGTACAGAGTTCTTGATTAATACTTTAAAATCAACTGGAGATACGGTTCGTTTAAAGCGTATATTCTATGCTGCTGGAAACGAGAACCAATCTAATCCAGGTGTAAGTACAAAGGATGAATTTGCTGCTAACTATGCAGGTGTACCTTTCGGAGCGAGCGCTGGTTTCTTACCTGCAGCTACTTGTGCTCCTGGCCCATCTGTATTAGTAAGAGGTACTTTCAACAAGCCTTACATTTTAATGACTGCTGCTGAAGCACAATTAAACTTGGCGGAAGCAAAGCAACGTTATGGATCAGCAATCAACTTTACTGGAACTGCACAGTCTTATTATGAGGCTGGTGTGAAAGAGTCTTATAGAATATTAGGTGCTTCTGCAGCTGATGCTACAAGATTATTAGCAAGCGGTGTTCAAGATGTTGACTTTGCTGCTTCTACTAATAAGTTACAAGCAATTGGCTACCAAAAATGGTTGTCTTATGCAAACTTCAATGGTTTAGAAGCTTGGTCTGAGTTCCGTAAGAATAACTACCCAGTAACTCCACAGTCTAGAAACTATGTAGGAACTGCTCGTCCATTGCGTTTATACTACCCTGGAACTGAACAAGGTTCTAATGGTGCAAACGTAACTGCTCAAGGAACTATTGATCCTTTAGCAACGAAAATTTTCTGGGATGTTGACTAATTAAATTATAGTTTAATAATTTATACAGGCCCTCCGAGCAATCGGGGGGCCTTTTTTTTTGGATACTTTTGGTTGTAGTATACACGTAAAAAAGCCCATTGTGGAAACAACGGGCGTTTACGATTGCTTGCTATATAGCGTTAAACCAAACCCTCACTATGGCAGTACAAAACTACCGTAGAACCTTCATTTGAGGGGTGTTTGGATGTTAAATAATTATGAACGGAGCGGGAAAAATGATGTGCGGTAAGCCAGAGGCTGAATAGAAAAAGGATTTAAAACATGAACTTGTTAATTAGAGGAGTTATTGGATATTTATTTAATAACCTCTCCTTCAATTATTAATTCAGTGACGTCTTTTTCACCTGCATATTTTACGGTTACGCGTTTTTTAAACAGGCCTTCATTGGGTGCTGTATAGGTAACTTTAATGGATCCTTTTGCTCCTTTCAAAACTGGATTTTGATTAAACTCAGGCTGGGTACATCCGCATTCGGCATTTGCAAATTCAATCACGGCTGGCTTTTTGCCTAAATTGGTATAACTAAAAATAACAGATTTGTGAACGCCTTTTTTAATCTTTCCAAAATTATGTTTGTTTTGATCAAATTTTATGGAGGTTTGAGCAAAGCTGCCAATGGAAATAAATAGTGCGAAAAGCAAGCATTTCATTTTCATATTATTATCTATTTAAAGTAAAGATTTTGGGTCCCCTTCTTTGGGTTTTTATGCACAAAAAAGAGGCATTTATTCAGCTAAAATATTGAAAAATTATGAAATGTTGCTTTTTATCTATTTCTTGATTTTTATTGCATTTTGACCCCTACTTTTGTAGCATGGAATCCAATATTCACCCTAGTGCTCACCAAGAAGCGCTTTCATTTGAGGCGTTTAGACAATCTGTTATTTCAGATTATCGAGTTGCGTTAACAAGTAGGGAGGTTAGTTTATTGGGACGACGAGAAGTGCTCACAGGGAAAGCAAAATTTGGCATATTTGGTGACGGGAAAGAAATTCCACAAGTGGCACTAGCCAAGTTTTTTAAAAAGGGTGATTTTAGAAGTGGTTATTATCGGGATCAAACTTTTATGTTTGCCTTAGGAATTTCCAATACTGAAGATTATTTTTCACAATTGTATGCCGACGTGCACAATGATCCATATAGTGGCGGGAAAAATATGAACGCCCATTTTGCATCTCCATTTGTGAATGAAAAAGGGGAGTGGATGCAATTGGTAAATCAATTTAATGTTTCAGCCGACATTGCACCTACTGCGGGTCAAATGATGCGAGGCTTAGGAATGGCTTTTGCTTCCACTTGTTTTAGAAAAGCAAAAAATAAAGAGGCATTTACTCATTTAAGTGACAATGGAAATGAGGTTTGTTTTTGTACCATTGGAGACGCAAGCACTTCTGAAGGACAATTTTGGGAAGCGGTTAATGCGGCAGCTGTAATTCAGTCTCCATTAGCCATTATTGTATATGATGACGGGTATGGCATTTCAGTACCTACTAATTTACAAACAACAAAGGCATCTATCTCTGAGGCATTGGCTGGTTTTGAAAAAAAAGAAGGTACCAATGGTATTAAAATATTTAAAGTTAAGGGTTGGGACTATGCTGCGCTTTGCGAAACATTTGAAGAAGGAATTGCATATACAAGAGCAACACATGTCCCGGTTTTATTTCATGTTCAAGAGTTAACACAGCCACAAGGTCATTCTACAAGTGGTAGTCATGAAAGATATAAATCGGTTGAAAGATTAGAATGGGAGAGAGAATGGGATTGTAATAAAAAAATGAGAGAGTGGTTGTTGTTAAACGAATTAACAACAGAAGTGCAATTACAAGCATTAGAAACAGCGGTTAAACAAGAAGTGCGAGATCATAAACAAGCTGCTTGGGATAAATATATTAATCCTATAAAAGAAAAAATAAAAGAGGCATATGCTTTGGCGCAGGTTGGTGTACAAGGAGCCGAATTGCAAAAGGTAAATGAGTTGGTAACAGAGTTGGTGAATAACAAAGAGCCTTTAAAAAGAAATATTTTTAGAACTTTTCATGCATTGGTTGAGCAAATGCCTTCGCATCCAAATGCTGCAGCGATTAAACAGTTACTAGCAAATTATTTAAAGGAAGAAGAAGTTTTTTATGGCAGGCATTTATACAATCAAACACCTAAGAGTACTTTAAATGTTTCTGTGGTGGATCCTATATTTGATGCGAATGCTAAAGTGGTGAATGGATATGAGGTATTGAATCAATACTTTGATCAATTATTTGAAACCAATCCATTTGTATATGCATTTGGGGAGGACTTAGGTAATATTGGAGACGTGAATCAAGGCTTTGCAGGATTACAAGCAAAGCATGGCGCCGACCGTATTTTTGATACAGGCATAAGGGAACAATCCATTATGGGACAAGCGCATGGTATGGCCTTACGTGGACTAAGACCTATTGCAGAAATTCAATACTTGGACTATTTGTTATATGGCTTACAAACCTTAAGTGATGACGTTGCAACGCTTCATTTCCGAAGCAATGGTCAACAAAGTAGTCCAGTGATTATTCGCACCAGAGGACATCGTTTAGAAGGCATTTTTCATAGTGGGTCACCTATGGGAATGATCATAAATTCATTAAGAGGAATGCATGTATGTGTGCCAAGGAATATGGTGCAGGCAGTAGGCATGTACAACACCTTATTACAAGGAAACGACCCTGCTTTATTAATTGAATGTTTAAATGGGTATCGTTTAAAAGAAACCATGCCTAATAATATTTCGGAATTTACAGTTGCATTAGGCAAGCCAGAAATCATTAAAGAGGGAGCCGATATTACTATTGTATCTTATGGTTCTACGCTAAGAATTATTCAAGACGCAGCGGAGAGATTAACTGCCTTAGGAATTGATTGTGAAATTATTGACGTTCAAACTTTACTTCCATTTGATATTAATCATCAAATTGTAGCGTCATTAAAAAAGACAAATCGTATTGTATTTGTTGACGAGGATGTGCCAGGCGGCGGAACTGCTTATATGTATCAACAGGTGATTGAAAAACAAGGAGGGTATCGTCATTTAGATGTTGCTGCAAGAACCATATCAGCAAAAGCGCATCGCCCTGCCTATGCAAGTGATGGTGATTATTTCTCCAAGCCCAATACCGAAGAAATTATACAGGTGATTCTTGAGATGATGGCAGAATAAAGCTAATGAACGCCGGGAAGCTTTGATAAATTATAGCCTTCTAATTTTTGTGTATGCTCCAAGGAGCCCAATCTTATTTTCACAGCCACCTTTGTTTGTTTCTCTAATGCCCTTTCGGCATTACAAAAAAATCCTGTTTTAGTAGTGTAAAAGTTTGCAGGCACTTTCGTTTCATGCGTAATAGCATACATATTAAACACAGGCCTTGTTGTGTCCTTTTGAATGGGAAAAAGATTCCCGGCTAATAATATGGTTGTTAAGATACTCATGAATGGAACCTACCCCATGTTGTGGAATACTTTGTTTACGTCTTCGTCTTCTTCTAATCTATCAATTAATTTACTAATGTCTTCCGCTTGTTCATCCGTTACCGGAACAGTAGTGGAAGGGATCCATTCAAATTCGGCGCTAATCACATTTAATTTTTTCGCCTCTAATTCTTTTTGCAAATTACCAAAATCGGTGAAAGCACATCTTAAAACCAATATCGCATTGCCATTATCGTCC
>CANHIR010000149.1 GCA_947461015.1 Bacteroidota bacterium
AAAGAAGTGAGAAAAGGTTTAACCCTTAATGTATATTATAAGGAGAAGGATGCAAGAGCAGATAGTGCATGGGCGAATGTTTTATGGGCAGCTGAAAAAATGTTGCCTTATATGGAAAAGAAATTCGGCGCTTATCCTTACCCGCAATATTCATTTATTCAAGGTGGTGACGGTGGAATGGAATATGCAATGGCTACTTTGTTAAAAGGACCTGGTTTGGGCACGGTGTTCCATGAGTGGATGCATAGTTGGTATCAGCATATCTTAGGCACCAATGAAAGTTTATTCCCTTGGATGGATGAAGGGTTTACAAGTTATGCTGAGGAAGCAGTTTCTTATGAATACAACCAAACCTTTGGGCCTAATTCACCTTATATAAGTGCAAGAGAAAAAGCGCAAATGATTGCTGGTAGTGAAAGAGCAAAAACACAATTGCCATTGGTGCAGGCGGCAAACTATATGGGTTATTTAGGATTGGCTAAAAGCGGTTTAGAAGAACCCATGAGCACGCATTCCGATCATTACAATACCAACTATGCTTATAGTAGTGCTGCTTATAGTAAAGGCGGAACTTTCTTAGGTTTTCTTGGTTATATAATTGGTGATTCGGTGCGCGATAAAGTTTTAATTAATTATTACAACACTTGGAAATTTAAACATCCAAATGCAAACGATTTTATTCGCGTTGCAGAAAAAACAAGTGGAATTCAATTAGAGTGGTTTAAAGAATACTGGGTGAATAGCACTAAGACGGTTGATTTTGGTTTAAATGATATTCAAGCTACGCCAACAGGTGCAATAATTAGTTTACAACGAATTGGGAAAATGCCTGCACCATTGGAAGTGTTGGTTACTTATAAGGATGGCGCTAGTGAGTTACATTATATTCCATTGGATTTAATGTTGGCAAATAAAGTAGCAGAAGATAACGGCAATAGAATTGTACACACTGAATGTAAATGGGTACAACCAACTTATACTTTTGAAACCACTAAACCATTAAGCACGATAAAATCCATTGAAATTGATCCAAGCTTTAGACTGCCAGATGTGAATAGAACCAACAATAAATTAGAGATACCTAATTAGTATATTTAGAGAATGTTATTCTATTCATTCTCAGCTGTTCTCTTTACGCTAAAAAGTGTAAATAGTATCTAAAAGTCTGAACTCGCACTTCGTGCGCAAACATGCAGACTTTTAAATTGCAGAAGAAATAGATAAAATTTGAATGAACTTCGAAACATAGCGTTAAGAAAATAGCATTTTACATCGTTAAAAAATTGTGCATGTCTGAGCGAAGCGAGTTCACAATTTTAGATGTCAAATGCTATTTTTAGCGTTAAATGTTGAGCAGTGAATGAAAATTTTCATCTATTTCTTCACTTGAATTATAAACTTCTCTTTAAAATATTCCTCCTGAAAAATGTCATAGATGGACATCATTTTAGGACGCACACCACTTTCAAAAATCTCTTGATGTAAGTCGCCACCTTTTAAGCAAATCAAACCATTTGGTTCATTGGGCTTCTTGTTAATAATAGGCCCCGCCCATTTCCATAAATCCTTTAAAGGGGCCACGGCGCGGCTAATGGCATAATCGAACTTCTTATTTTTGATATCCTCAACACGGGTGTGTTTGGTGGTTATATTTTTAATACCCACCATTTCACAAACGGCGTCCACTACTTTTAATTTTTTTGCAATACTGTCAACGGCTAAAAACTGAACTTCTGGAAAAAAGATAGCCATGGGTACGCAAGGGAATCCACCTCCGCAACCAATGTCAATTACCTGCGTTCCTTTTTCCCATTCTGCAATGGCTGCAATGCTTAATGAATGTAAAACATGGTGCAAATAAATATGATCAATATCCTTGCGGGAGATTACATTAATTTGACTGTTCCATTCCTTGTATGCGGCTTCCAGACCGCTCAATTGCTTTAATTGATGGGGTGTAAAGTCTGCGAAATATTTGGTAATTAACTCCAGTTTTTGTTCGGTGCTTTCCATACGCTAGGTAAAGTAAATAAATAATAAAAGAAAGACCATATATCAAAAAATAAATACCATGGCCATAAATCTAGCTCGTTTAATTTTTTCATGGTTATTCTTAAAACAATGCCTTGAATTAAGAATCTTGCTCCCCATATACTTGCTATTAAAATATACTCTTTCGTAAAAATTAATGCAACAGCCAATAATGGATAAATCAAAAACTGACTAATTGCATATAATGCTAGTAATAGAGAATGTTGTTTTTTATAGTATTTGCTAGTTGTATAATGTCTATATTTTTGAGACATCCAATTGTTAAAAGTTGTTTTTGGCTCACTAATTGTGTGGGCATCTTTGTCAATAACAATTGCAGTATTCTTTTTATTGGCTACTTGGTTAATGAACAAGTCGTCGTCTCCGCTTGGCATTTGATTAATAGAAGAGAATCCTTTATTTCTGATAAAAACATCTTTCTTATAGGATAAATTCCTACCCACGCCCATATAGGGCATACCCGCTAAGGCATAGGAGAAATATTGCAACGCAGTTTGAAAAGTTTCAAAACGAATTAATTTATTTAAAAAACCCGGCTTCTTTTTATAAGCTCCGTAACCTAAAACAATTTCAATATCATCATCATATCCATCTTGCATTAATTGCATCCAGTTTTCACTTGCAGGCACACAATCTGCGTCTGTTAACAATAGGGTTTCATGTTTAGCTGATTTAATACCCATGGACAATGGAAATTTTTTGCCATTGATCATTTTTGCATCCTGAGAAAGGGTAACAATATTTAGGTTTTTAAAAGACTTTCTAAATTCTTCTAATAAATACCTGGATTCATCCTCGGAATTGTCATTAACCAATACTATTTCGTGAGTTGTACTATATTGTTGAACCAAAACGCCAGGTAAAAAATTAGCTAGGTTTTCGGCTTCGTCGCGTGCACAAATCACCACAGAAATTGGGTGCTCAACATTGACTGTTTTTTTTGGTTTTTTATAAATTGCCAATCGTAGGAAAAAAAATAGGTAGTAAAATAGCTGAATGGCTATTATGCAAGCAAAGGCACCTATCAGGATATTTGATACGGGTAGGTTAGTAATCATAGTACAAAAGTAATACTATTTGACCTTACCTTTGCGCTATGGCTGCATTAGCATTTGAATTAGCATATCAGAGTAAGGTGGGGGCATCTCGAGCAGGAACAATTACCACCGATCATGGGGTGATTGAAACACCAATATTCATGCCTGTGGGGACCATAGGTTCGGTTAAAGCAGTGACCCAACAACAGTTATTGTCAGATATAAAAGCGCAAATTATTCTTGGAAATACCTATCATTTATATTTAAGACCCGGTACTGAAATTTTGGAGGCAGCAGGTGGCTTGCATAAATTTATGGGTTGGGAGCGCCCCATTTTAACGGACAGTGGGGGTTATCAGGTATTTTCTTTGGCAAACAATAGAAAAATTAAACCGGAAGGAGTTGTTTTTCAATCCCATATTGACGGTAGTAAGCATTTATTTAGCCCTGAAAAAGTAATGGATATTCAACGCAGCATTGGGGCAGATATCATTATGGCATTTGATGAATGCCCTCCAATACCTAGTACCTATGAGTATGTAAGAAAGAGCATGGATCTAACGCATGTATGGTTGGATAAATGTTTTCATCGATTAGCGGAAACCCCCGATTTATATGGGTATACTCAAAATTTATTTCCCATTGTGCAAGGAGGATTAAATAAAGATTTAAGAAAAGCTTCCTGTGAATATATCAGTTCAAAAAATGCAGTGGGTAATGCCATTGGTGGGTTGAGTGTAGGAGAAACAGAGGAAGAAATGTATGAATTTACAGCACATTGTTGTGAACATTTGCCGGTGAATAAGCCGCGTTATTTAATGGGTGTTGGAACGCCTTGGAATATTTTAGAAGCCATTGATTTAGGGGTAGATATGTTTGACTGTGTCATGCCAACCCGCAATGGACGCAATGGTATGATATTTACTTCCCAAGGGGTAATTAATATAAAGAATAAGAAATGGGAGAAAGATTTTTCACCCCTAGATCCAGGTATTCCAAATGAACTGAGTCAATATTATACAAAAGCCTATATGCGTCATTTGTTTGTTGCCGATGAAATTTTAGGTTTACAATTGGCAAGTATCCAAAATTTATCCTTTTATTTATGGTTGGTAGGGGAAGCAAGAAAACATATTATTGCAGGAGATTATAGTAGTTGGAAAGTGGATATGGTGCAACAAGTTAAAACGCGTTTATAAATTAGTATAAAGTGAAAAAATTAGACTGGTATATATTAAAAAAATTTTTGAGGGTTTTCTTCTTCTCCATTTTTTTATTTGCGGTCATTGCAGTTGTAATTGATGTAAGTGAAAAGACAGACGATTTTGTAAAATCAAGATTAACGGGCCCGGAAATTTTCACCCATTATTACATTGGTTTTATACCACATATCATTGCCTTATTATTTCCACTTTTCGTATTTATAGCGGTTATCTTTTTTACTTCAAAGATGGCTGGACAAACAGAAATTGTTGCCATTTTAGCAAGTGGCACCACCTATAATAGATGGTTACGCCCTTATTGGATTGGGGGCATTTTATTGGGATTATTATTGTGGTTTTCTAATCAATGGGTA
>CANHIR010000150.1 GCA_947461015.1 Bacteroidota bacterium
GTTTAACTTTTTGCCTATTTTTTTATAAATAAGTTAACTTTGTATGCCATCCTTAATAGGGTACAATCATTAATCGAAATGGATTATTTATGAAACAAAATGCAGGTTTATTGCTTCTTTCAACAATCCTAATTTCAATGCTGGGTTCCTGTAGTAAAAAACAGGAAAGCATAAAGCCGACCATTGAAAAAATTACGCAATCCGTATATGCATCAGGCATTGTTAAAAGTGGAAATCAGTATGAAGTTTATGCAAAGGTGAGTGGTATCATTAAAAGCATATTGGTCAAAGAGGGCGCATTGGTTAAAAAAGGGCAGGCTATTATTGAAATATCAAATACCGCCCAATCTTTAAATTACGAGAATGCAAAATTATTAGAAAATTATTCTTCAGATAATACGAATCAAGAGAAACTATCTCAAGCAAATAATGAAGTGGCTTTGGCAAAATTAAAATTAGACAATGAGTCTTCCTTATTAGATAGACAAAAGAAATTATGGGTAAGTGAAATTGGAACAAAAAATGATTTAGACATTAGAGAATTGGCATTAAAAAATGCACAAACACTATACCAAGCAAGCAATTTAAAATTGAACGATCTTAAAAAACAAATTGCATTACAAGCTAAGCAAACAAAAAATAGTGCTGCTATCTCATCTAATGTATTGAGTGATTTTAATGTGATAAGCGAAATGGATGGTAAGGTATATGGCATCTCTAAGTTAGTTGGAGAAATGGCTACTCCTCAATTACCCATTGCGATTATTGGTAATGCAAACGATTTTTATATTGAAATGCAGGTGGACGAATACGACATATCAAAAATGTTAACTGGTCAAAAAGTATTTATCACCATGGATAGTTATAAAGGAAAAGTGTTTGAGGCAGTGGTATCAAAAATTTATCCTTTGATGAATGCTAAAACCAAATCCTTTAAAGTAGACGCTAGTTTTATCACAAAACCCGAAAACTTATTTCCCAATATTAGCGCACAGGCTAATATTGTAATACAGGTTAAGGAAAAAGCCATGACCATTCCAAGAGGCTATTTAATTGACAATGAATATGTTTATTTGAAAAACAAGGAAAAGCGTAAAGTAAAAGTAGGCCTAATGGATTATGAGAAGGTGGAAATTATTTCAGGCATTACTGTTAATGACGAGCTTGTTAAAACCATTCAATGAGAACAAGGTTACTCATAAATATTGCTAGGTCCCTATTAATGGCAAGGTGGAAACAAACCTTGGTAGCCGCTATTGGTGTAACATTTAGTATCACCATGTTTATTACCTTACTAAGTTTTATGTCGGGCTTAAACGACTTACTAGATGGCTTAATTTTGAATAGAACTCCGCATGTTAAATTGTACAATGATATTACGCCTAAAATCAATCAGCCTATCAATCAATTAGGAAATAAAAATGAACACAATTTCATTGGATCCATAAAGGCGGATGCATCCAGACAATCCATATACAATAGCAATGCTATTATCAGTGCAATAGAAAAAGATCCAAGGGTTTTAGGATTGTCCCGTAAATTAACTGCACAGGTATTTTTTAACGATGGGACGATTGATATTACTGCTAGTATTTTTGGCATTGACCCAATGCAAGAAACCAAGTTATATCATTTTGATGAATACGTTACCAGTGGTAATTCTGCAGATTTAAATAAGGTTAACAATGGAATTATACTAGGCAAAGGACTTGCTGAAAAATTATTAGTAGATATTGGAGATGCGGTTCAAATTACAACATCAAAGGGAAATATTTTCCAATTAAAAGTGGTGGGCACTTTTCAATCTGGTATAAAAGATTTTGACAATGTACAGAGTTATGCCTCCATTAATACGGTACAAAAAATATTGTCTGTCCCAAGTGATTACATTACAAGTATACAAGTTAAACTTAAAGATATTAATCAAGCACCTGCGGTTGCTAAAGAATATCAACAATTATACGAAACTGATGCGGAAGATATCCAAACGGCAAATTCACAATTTGAAACGGGAAGCTCTATTAGAACGCTCATCTCCTATTCGGTGGGGATCACTTTATTAATTGTTGCTGGCTTTGGTATTTACAATATTTTGAACATGATGATTTTCGAAAAAATGGATTCCATCGCTATTTTAAAAGCTACCGGTTTTTCGGGAAGGGACGTTAAAAATATCTTTATTTATATTGCTATTTCAATTGGCATTTTTGGTGGACTCATGGGCCTTTTGTTTGGCTTTGGGCTCTCGGCACTCATAGATCAAATACCATTTAATACCGCTTCGCTTCCAACCATTCAAACTTATCCAATTAATTACAACCCTAAGTTCTATATGGTTGGTATTGTATTTTCTTTTATCACCACCTACTTTGCTGGCTGGTTCCCTGCTAGAAAAGCTAGTAAAATTGACCCTGTAGTCATTATAAGAGGTAAATAATATGGAAAAGATATTAGAAGCAAAAAATATAAATAAGTTCTTTCATGATCCTGTGCGCATACATGTAATACAAGATTTAAGCTTTAGTATTAATAAGGGAGAGTTTGTATCCTTAACGGGAAAGTCGGGGTGCGGAAAAAGTACCCTATTGTATGTTTTATCTACCATGGATACCGACTATGAAGGCACATTGTTAATTGATGGCGAAGAGATGCCTAAAAAGAATGAAGGTTTTTTAGCTAAAATTAGAAATGAAAAAATAGGTTTCGTTTTTCAGTTTCACTATTTAATTAACGAGTTTAATGTTTTGGAGAATGTAATGATGCCGGGTTTAAAATTAGCAAAGTATAGTAAAGCCGAGGTGGAACATAGAGCCATGGAGCGCTTAAAAATATTGGGTATTGCGGACTTAGCTTTGAAAAAAGCAAATCATATTTCAGGCGGTGAAAAACAAAGAGTAGCTATAGCAAGAGCACTCATCAATGATCCTCATATCATAATGGGGGACGAGCCTACAGGAAATCTAGATAAGAAAAACAGTGATTTGGTTTTTGATATTTTTAAACAGTTGGCCGAAGAGTTTAATCAAACGCTGCTTATTGTTACACACGATCCTAGTTTTGCAGAACGTACACATCGTATCATAAAAATGGAGGACGGAAAAATAATTTCATAGTAATTTACTATATTTAAGTATAAATTAATTGCTATGAACAATGACCAACCACAAGGCATGGTACCAAACATGGTCCCTACGATGACGCCTACAATGGCTACACCCAACAGCAACGCACATAAAGACATTCCTGGAAATCCGTCTACTGCAAAAAGTAGTGCCGAAAAATTAAACGATCGTTCCAATGGAAAGCCACTTCGTGTATTAAGCGAAGAAGATTGGCAGTTTTGGAAACACAACGGATACATTGTAATTAAAAATGCAGTACCACGCGAACAAGCACTGGCAACTGCAAATTTTTTGTGGGAGTTTGAAGAGAAAGATCCAAACAACAAAGAAACCTGGTACACTGCTCCAAGAGCAGAAATGAAAATGAAAGAATTGGCGGGTACGGGTATGGTGGAATGTTATAATCATCAACATCAATGGAACAATAGACAAATGCAAAAAGTGTATGATGCTTTTGTAGATATTTGGGGTACCGAAAAATTATGGGTAACCATTGATCGTGCAAATTTAAATTTTCCGATACGTCCAGGTCATGAATACAAAGCATTTATACATTGGGATTATGATCCAGAAACAAAACCTGTTAACGTTCAAGGGGTATTGGCATTGGCCGATCAAACCGACGAAAATATGGGAGGTTTTCAATGTATTCCTGAATTATACAGAACATATGATACCTGGAAATTAACACAGCCTGAAGATAGAGATAGATATAAACCAGATACCACAGGCTTTACGCCAACAAAAGTAAAATTAGAAGCTGGTGATTTATTAATATTTAATAGCCTAGAACCACATGGTATTAGAGCAAACAATAGTGAAGACAAAGTACGAATAGCGCAATACATTTCTATGATGCCTGCTGAAGAAGACAATGAAGCCTTAAAAGAGTGGAGGGTTAATTCATGGAGAAATAGAATTGCACCAGAAGGTTATGCGTTTCCTGGTGATCCAAGAAATTGGGAGCAAACTAAATATGACACTGCCGTATTAAGCGATTTAGGAAAGAAATTATTAGGATTAGAAAAATGGTAAATTTATAAATGCAAAATAATAGTTTACCCAAGGCCAAGCTCAACAATGGAAACACAATGCCCTTGCTGGGCTTGGGTGTTTATGACATGTATCAAAAGCAGGCAGAGCAAGCAGTTGAAACGGCTATTGAAATTGGCTATCGGTTAATTGATACGGCTAGCATGTATGAAAATGAAAAGGAAATTGGTACTGCAATTAAAAATACAGGCATTAATCGCAAAGAATTATTTGTAACCACCAAGTTAAATAATACCGATCATGGCTACGAACAAACCTTGGCGGCCTTTGATAAAAGTATACAACTGCTTGGACTGGACTATGTGGATTTGTATATGATTCATTGGCCTATTAAAGAAGGGAGGGCTGCTTCTTGGAAGGCACTTGAAAAAATTTATAGCGAGGGGCGCGCCAAAGCAATTGGCGTTGCAAATTATACCCTGCCATTTTTAATGGAGTTAAAACAATACAGTGAAATAGCACCTGCAGTAAATCAAATAGA
>CANHIR010000151.1 GCA_947461015.1 Bacteroidota bacterium
TGACCGATAACGAAGAAGGTAAATTTGTTGCGGATGCCATTCAAGAAAATAAATTAAGAAACCATTTTTACAATAAGGACTTTGCTATTTTATATCGTACCAATGCACAATCAAGATCCTTTGAGGAAAGCTTAAGACGCACAGGCATTGCTTATAAGATATATGGTGGGCTTAGTTTCTACCAAAGAAAAGAGGTAAAAGATTTTATTGCATACTTACGTTTAATTGCCAATACCAAAGACGAAGAAGCACTAAAAAGAATTATCAATTATCCGGTTAGAGGCATTGGAAAAACCACCGTCGAAAAATGTTTAGTGATTGCGGGTGAGAGCAATATTACTTTTTTTGAAGTATTAGAAAAAGCCAAGGGCTTTGGTTTTAAAGCGGGTACCCTAACTGCCATTGAGGAGTTTGTGACCATGATTAAATATTTTCAAAATCAACTCACCAAACACAATGCATCGGATGTTGCCGTTCAAGTAGGTAAACATACCAATATGGTGAAGGAGTTATTTAATGATAAAAGTACCGAGGGTTTGGCACGCTATGAAAACGTGCAGGAATTGTTAAACTCCATTAAGGAGTGGACCGAAAGCCCTAGCAATGACGATGGAGAATTGGGAGATAAAAGTTTAGGTTCTTACTTGCAACAAATTACTTTAATCACAGATGCTGACAATGATAATAATAATGAAGACACGGTAAAACTTATGACAGTACACGCCGCAAAAGGTTTGGAATTTGACTGTGTGTTTGTAGTGGGTTTGGAAGAAACATTATTTCCAAGTGGAATGAGCGTTAACACCCGCGAAGAATTAGAAGAAGAAAGACGTTTGTTTTATGTAGCGGTTACCAGGGCTAAAAAACATTTGTGGTTAACCTATGCGAATTCTCGATATCGTTTTGGGCAGTTGGTACAAAACGATCCAAGTAGATTTATAGATGAAATGCCCGAAGACCAATTGGATAAATCAAGTGCCGGAGGTGGTGCGCGTAATCAAAGTAGCGGTTGGGGTTCGGCTTACGATCGCATGCATGGCGGAAATAGTAAAGGATGGCAGGAACAAAGACCAGAAAAAACACCTGCTGCAAAAACAGGAACTGCTGCAGGGGCAAGTAGTCCTAGCAAACCAAGTTATATGCCAGTAGTACCACCAAGCACCCTAAATAAAAATCATATTCCCTCTATTAATTTTACGGCCGCAGACCCTTCAGCATTAGAAGCAGGAATGAAAATAGAGCATCAAAAGTTTGGTTTTGGGGTGATTAAAGAAATTGAAGGATCGGCACACAACCCTATTGCCTTAATTCTTTTTGACACCAACGGTGAAAAGAAAATTATGCTCAACTATGCCAAACTAAGTATTATACCATCTTAAAAAGCACTCATTACGGTATAAGTTAAGCTTGCCGTTTTTCGATATCGGAAAAATAAAGCCCAGTCCCCATCAATAGAAGCGATTGGGCTTTTTTTTGATTATTTTTGCAACACAAACATTTGACTATGATTACGACTGGAAATACAATTGTAAGTATCTATACCGAAATGACTCCGAATCCGGAAACTATGAAGTTTGTTGCCAACAAACTATTGTATCCTGGAAAAAGTATTGATATCGCAGACGAAAGTCAAGCACTACCTTCTCCTTTGGCAAAGGAGCTATTCAGTTTCCCTTTTATAAAAAGTGTTTTCATAGCAAGCAATTTTATTACTTTAACAAAAAGTGCAGATACCGATGATTGGCAGGATGTAATCCCTACTATTAAAACATTCTTAAAGGAATATTTAGAAAACGGTGGCATGGTGGTGAATGAAGAAGAAGTAGCAAAAATCAAACAGGAATCCACCAATGTCGTTCACGCAGACGATGATGATATTGTAAAGCGTGTGAAAGAATTATTAGAAAATTATGTGAAGCCTGCAGTGGAGATGGATGGTGGTGCCATTCAATTTAAAAGTTATAACGATGGAGTTGTAAACTTGATGTTACAAGGCTCTTGTAGCGGTTGTCCTTCCAGTATGGTTACCTTAAAAGCGGGTATTGAAGGCATGATGAAACGTATGATTCCAGAGGTAAAAGAAGTGGTGGCAGTAGCAGAGTAGGTTTTATCTAAAAATAGTACTAGTAAAATAGGGGCTAAGAAAATTTAGCCCCTAATTTTTTACCCTCTTATTGATTTTTTACAGTTTTCCCTATCGTTCATAAATTTTTGTAAAAAAATTTTGAACGTCAGCATTTTAAATATAAAAAAGGCCTCGCAGATTTGCGAGGCCTTTTTGTTTAGGATTCATTTAGTATTGCAGCCAGATTTTCACAAAAACTTTTAGCATTGGCTTTTGAAAATGTCATGGGTGGTTTTATCTTCAGTACATTATGAAGTGGGCCATCCGTACTTACTAAGAATCCATTTTCTTTCATCTTATTAACAATGATGTCAATTTCAGGAACGGCGGGGGTTTTAAGTAGGGGGTCTCTTACCAATTCAACGCCAATAAACAATCCGTGGCCTCTTACGTCATCCATTATTGGAAATTGTTTTTGCAATATTCGAAGCTCATCCATAAAATAATTACCTACTTCCAACGCATGTGCTTGCATATTTTCGGATTCAATAATATCTAATACGGCAAGTCCGGTTGCCATAGAAACGGGATTTCCTCCATAGGTATTAAAATATTCTAGTCCATTGTTAAAAGCAGCTGCAATTTTTTCATTCACAACCACCGCTGCCAGTGGGTGACCATTGCCCATGGGCTTTCCCATTACAACAATATCGGGTATCACATTTTGTAATTCAAATCCCCAAAATTTGGAACCTACTCTTCCAAAGCCAACCTGCACTTCGTCCGCAATACATACTCCCCCTGCTGCGCGAACATGTTCATATACATTTGATAAATAATTTTCGGGCAATGGCATTTGACCGCCTACGCCCAATAAGCTCTCACAAATAAAAGCGGCAGGCTTTTTTTGTTGTTTCGCAAGTTCATCAATAATACGTTTTATATCAGCTGCATATTTTGCTCCCACTTGCGGATCTTGATATTTATACGGTCCCCTGTATCCATCTGGATTCATTGCTTTATGTACCCAGGGTTTTTGTCCTTGTCCTCCTTTGCTATCAAATTTATAAGGACTAATGTCGATGGTTAAAGTAGAAGTGCCATGGTATGCATGATCTAATACAATTACATCCTCGGCGCCCGTAAAGCATCTACTCATTCGAATGGCTAAGTCGTTTGCTTCACTGCCCGAGTTTACAAAATAACAAACGCATAGGGAGCTTGGCAAAGTTTGGGTTAATCGTTTTGCATAATCCACCATTATATCGCTTAAATATCTCGTATTGGTATTGAGTGTTGCAATTTGATTTTGCATTTGCTTTACCAAAACTGGATGCGCGTGACCCACATGGGAAGGATTGTTCACACAATCAATATAGGTTTTACCCTGGTCGTCATACAAATATTGTAATGCACCCTGTATAACCTTTATAGGTTGTTGATAACTGATGCTTAAATTTTTTCCAATAAACTTTCTTCTGTCTTCAAGCAATTGTTCATTGTCATGAATGGTAATAACACCTGCATAACCACATGCTTTTTTAAACATATCTTCTGCAAACAATGGATTCACTTGTATCAACTTATACATTAAATCCCAAGCTGGTCGCATGGTTATAAAATGATGTTCGTTGGTACTCTCTACACTTGCATTATAAGCAGACTGAGTAAGGCTTATGCACAATCTTCCTGCAATTAAATAATATAATACAGCTAACTCTTTTTCTTCTAAAGGAAATTTTTCGTTATATCCTTTTATCACCATACAGGCTGCTGCAATAGGATCGGATTGATCCAGCATTGCGTAAGTACAGGCAACCGCTACATTATTTATAATGGCAGTATAAACCATATCACCAAAATCAATAAGGCCACTCACCTTTCCTTCAAACGTTAAAACGTTATAATCATTGGCATCATTATGCACATATCCTTTCCGCAATAAAAATAAATTTGGACTCACCTTGGTTTCAAACTGTTGCATAAAGTATCCCACCATCCTTTGCTTTTCGGGATCCCTAATGGCATTTAATTTATGGCGTGCATTAAGTGTTGTAGTAATGTCCCAGGTATACTCCCTGTGCATTGCAGGATGAGAGAAGTTTTGTAAAGCATTATCCATGCTTCCTAATAACCTACCTAATGAATGAAATAATTTTGGAGTATGATTTTTTAATGCATACCAAAATGTGCCATCTAAATAATTTAAAGCGCGGATGCAAAACGGTTTACCCTCTTTTTCAAAATAAGTGATTGGATCGCCCTTAACATTCAATAAATTTTGTTGAAAAAAAGAAGCAAGATTTGTATTTGATAAGTGTGCTAGTATTTTTGTTTGTGCTTCTATAAATGAAAAAACATGACCCGCATTAGCAACCTTTACAATATATTTTTTTTGGTCTTCAGCACAGAATAAATAATTAAGTTCATCATATCCTTCCAATGCTTGTATTGTTCCATTTACGCGATAATGGGTAACTAATAATTGAAGTATTTCTTGTTCCGAGAATTGCATTGCGTAAGGATTGATTACAAA
>CANHIR010000152.1 GCA_947461015.1 Bacteroidota bacterium
ATTTTGTTTGAATATCGGCGCTTGCTGTCATACCTGGTCTAAAAGGAAATTTACTGTTTTCTTGAATTAAATCCTGATAGCTTGCAGGGTCTAATCTTATGTGCACTTTGTAATTGGCCACTTCGGTACTTGCAGCTGAAACTGCTGCTGTAGCGGTTACCGGATTTGCAATTTTGTAAACAACGCCCTTAAATTTTCTTTTGTTATAGGCGTCTACTTCAACCAATGCAGTATCTCCAATTTTTACTTTTGTGATATCATTTTCACCAACGTCTACTCTAACTTCAATACTACTCATATCGGCAACACGCATCATTTCGGTACCCGCCATTTGAGCTGTACCCACCACACGCTCTCCTTTTTTCACACCCATAGAGCTTACAATTCCGTCCATTGGTGCTACAATGGTAGTACGCGCTAAATCTTTTTCGGCACGAGAAAGCTGCGCCCTCACCCCTTGTATTTGTGCCTCACCACTTTTAATAGTTTGCAAAGCACCTAAATAACTTGACTCTGCAGAACGATAACTTTGCTCGGTTTGCTCAAATTCAGATCTTGAAACAATTTTATCGTCTAATAATTTTTTATAGCGCTCATAGGTGGTTTTAGTATTTTCATACACCTTTTTTAATCCGCCTATTGATGCTTTAATATTTTCATATTGCGCTTGAAACTGATTCACATTTGCAGTTGCTTGATCCTTTTGTGAAGAATAAATATCTGCATAAATTTTAGCCAATACTTGTCCTTTGGTAACCTTGTCTCCTTCTTCAACAAAAAGGTTTACCACCTCACCTGAAATATCCGGACTCACTTTTACTTCAATTTCTGGATATACTTTGCCGCTCGCATTCACAGACTCGGTAATGGTACGTAGCTGTACTTTTTCAGTTGCCACTTCCTCTCCAGTTTCTTTTCCAATTGCTCCTGTTTTCTTTAAAACCACTAACAAAACAATTACAACTACCAAACTAATTAATATCCAACGTAATTTCTTACTCATACAGGTAAATTTAAATGATTCAAGTATTTTTTATAATGACAATGCTTCTCCCTTGTAAAACTCCAATAATTTAATTCTAAACACATATTCATATTGTGCCGATTTAAAATTCACTTTTGCTTTAAGGAAATTATTTTGATTGTTTAATAATTCAATGGTGCCTAATAAACCAAGGTCGTATCGCTTTGTAGCAAATTGATATGTTTTTTCAGCAGCGTTCAATGCTTTTTGTGTTGCTGCTAATTTATTAAATGCAACGACTGCATTGGTGTAAGCCGTATATATGTCTTGCTTCAACTTCAAATTGGTATTCTCCTCTTGCAAAGAAGCACTTCGGTAATTTAACTTTGCTTGGGCGTAGGCAATTTTAGACTGATTTGCATTAAAAATGGGAATATTCATTTGAAATCCAAAACTCTGACCAAAATTATTATTTACTTGATTGCCCCACCCATTCCAAATATTACCCCAATTTCTTTTCGCAGTAATGGGTGTAAAAACTGGACTTTGAATATAATACTTGGCACTATTCACGGTTACAAAAGGAGTATTTGCACCTGGTGTACTATACCCTGAAAAATTATAACCATTTGTATAATTAAAAACATTGGAGAAGTTAGAACTTAAGTTATATCCAAAACTAACACTTGGATAAAAACTTGCTTTTGCTACCAATTCATTTTTTGAAGCTGCCTTAACCCTTAATGCTGCAGCTTTAACCCCAGGCAAATTTTGAGATGCTACACCAAAAACATAATCTGGTTGCAAGTCTGCAAAGGACTGTAATTTAATTTGGTCCACGGACTGAGACTGAATATCAAAAGGCTTACTGGCATCTAAATTTAACAAGGCCCTTAACAACATTTTACTTTGTTCAATATTTGAACTAGCCGTAATAAATGCACTACTGTCATTGGCCAACTGAGTTTCTAATTCCAATAAATTTAATTCAGGCAACAAGCCCACTTCTACTCTTTTTTTAGTAGCAACCAATTGTTCTTTGGTTTGACTAATTTGAATTTTAGCAATTTCTGTTTGCTCAATGGCAGATAAAACCTGCAAATAATAAGTTGCCACACTTAATGAAACATCATTTGAAGTATTTTCCTTATCTGCTTCTGATGCTTGCCAACTAAGCGTGGAAGCTTCAATGGTGTTTTTTAATTTACCTGCATTGTAAACTTGCACACCCCCATTTAAACCAAAGTTATTGTACAAAAATTGTGTATTGGTAAAACCATTGGTAGTTGGGTCAATGGATCTACCCAATCTCAAACCCATTCCAGAAGTACCATTGATAGTAGGTAACTGATTGGATTTGGCCAATGTAGATTGTAATTTAGCAAGTCGTGCCTGCACATCGGCCTGTTGAACAGAAATATTGTGCTTTATAGCATATTCTACACAGGTTCTTAAATCCCATTTTTCAGGTTCCTGAGCAGATGCCCCCAAAGCACAACTTATTAAAAATAAAGTGAATATGTATTTCATGTAATTGTTTTAGCTTGCCATTTTACACTACAAAAATACATTAATAGTCCCTACTTGACTAATTTTTAGACAAACGGAAAAGGATGCTAGTTAAGCACATTTTTTAATTGATAAAAGGCGAAAATAGCCTCAATTATGACAATTTAGACTGTGGTTTATAGTAAAAAAATCTATAAACAATAAGTACAACAATAATTAAACACAATGCAGTTAATGCAGCATAGGGTTTATCAATGACCACCGCCACTGCAACAAAAGCATAGGCCAATACAAAAATGGCAGCTAATATGGGTGTCCATTTTTTTAAGGCCCCTGTAACGGATGCATCTCCTTGCCCTCTTTTTCTTAAAATAAATAAAGTAGCTGCTGAGGTGCTCATACCCATGCAATCTAAAAAGATACTAAAGCTTAAAACATCGTCTACCCCTTTACCAAAAAATGTAACCAATATTGTAACAATTGCAAAAACAGTGAGCCCAGGAACCAGGGCATCCGTTTTTGGATGCTTTGTTTGAAATATTTTAGGCAACACTTTATCCTCACTCATGGCAAACATAACACGTGGATTGCTCATTAAAATTACATTCACATAAGCAAGCACACTTAACACCATTGCAAAGTCAAACACCTTTGCTCCATATTTTCCAAACCAAGCTTCAAATAATAAAGAACCAATGGCGTTGGCATTTTTCATTTGATCAAAACCAATTACTTTAATATAAGTGTAATTGATTGCGAGGTATAAAAATAAAACTATAAAAATTCCTAAAACAATGCCACGCTGCATGGTCTTAGCCGATTTAACTTCCGATCCAAAATTAATAGTTTGTTGATACCCTCCGTAGGTAAAGAAAACCGAGACCAAGCTTACTAATAATAAGAGCCCCCCATTGTGTCCATTGTATACTCTTATTTCGCCTTCGTTCACGCCATGTATTGGAACCGTAACGCCTTTAAAGAATGAAGAAATTAATAAGAGAATTAAACTAATTTTTACA
This sequence comes from Bacteroidota bacterium, assembly GCA_947461015.1. Lineage (GTDB taxonomy): Bacteria > Bacteroidota > Bacteroidia > Chitinophagales > Chitinophagaceae > Sediminibacterium. The sequence goes on from CANHIR010000152.1 coordinate 3,493, forward strand.
ATCATTAACACGTTTTGTGTTCTACTACTTGTTTTTAAACCTAATAAATTAACGATATAAAATAATCCAACAGATAGTGAAGCAATGCCTACATTAAATATGGTACTGGAAGGATGGCCAAATAATAAATCACTAACATAATCTGCACCAATCAACGCTACTACAGCAAGGGATGCTGCGTTACTAATTAATATGAGTACATTAATTGTAAAGCCTACCCCTGGATGATAACAGTGTGCAAAAACTTTATAATAACCTCCCATTACAGGAAGACGTTGCCCAATTTCAGCATACGTAAGTGCGCCAAACAATGCTATAATGCCACCAATCATCCAAGCACTAAAAAATATTAACTCAGTTCCGGACTTTGCCGCAATAGTTGCGGGTGTTTTAAATATCCCCATGCCAATAACCAAGCTTACCACAATCATGGTAAGGCTAAAAAAATTAATCCCTTGCTTTTCTTTCATTCCAACTTTATTTAAAACGGTATACTATGTAAATTATTTACTGTTTGTTAAGGTTAAATATATAAAATGTTGGCTAGTTTTCAACAAAGGGTTAATAATTAAAATGTTCTATGCATTATATTCTGTCTAAGTTTGTCTTGGAATTAGGTTCATGAAAATGATTAAAAGGGAATCCAGTAAATGCTGGAGCTATTCCCGTAGCTGTAAGTTTATCGTTGTTAGCAACGAATTGCACAAATCCACTGAAGTAATTTGGGAAGGACGCAATTTAAAAGAACAAGCCAGAAGACCTGCCTAGTTAATTTATAACCAAAAGCTTTCGGGTAAAAGGCAGGATTGTATACTTAGGCAAAATAATTGCCTAATACTTATGGTTCTCTAATTCTTGGAAGCTCATTGTTAACCAAAAAAACAAAACAATGAGCAAAAAATTAATCACGCTCTCGGTAGGCATATTTGCTACCACCCTACTCTTTGGGCAAAAAGACAGTTTAGAATCCGTAATTGTTACTGCCAATAAAATTGAGCAGAAACAAAACACAACAGGAAAAGTAGTTACGGTTATTACCTCCGCACAATTAAATGCACATGCAGGACAATCCGTTGCGCAAGTATTAAGCGAGCAA
>CANHIR010000153.1 GCA_947461015.1 Bacteroidota bacterium
TGGAGGCCCCTTAGTGCAGCATGCATTACCAGCAATGCTAGAATTAGTTCACAATGGCAGCATTACTATTGAAAAATTAGTTGAAAAAATGAGCCACCATGTTGCTGAAATTTACAGAATTAAGGAACGTGGGTATATTCGGGAAGGGTATTATGCAGATTTGGTATTGATTGATTTGAATAGCACTTGGAAAGTGGATTCAAGCAATATACTTTCCAAATGCCAATGGTCTCCTTTTGAGAATAGAAGCTTCAAAAGCAGTATTGTAAAAACATTTGTAAATGGAAATATTGTTTATGAAGATGGGGTCATAAATAATAGTAAAATGGGGAAAAGACTAAAATTTTCAAAGATTAGATTTTAAACCGAAAATAAAAATGAACTATAACTTACTTATTGACAATTTAACAAACCCAGCATTATTATTTTTTGTACTCGGTATTGTTGCTGTGTATTTGAAAAGTGATTTAGAAATCCCCGCTAATTCTTCGAAGTTTATATCTTTATATCTCTTGTTTGCAATAGGCTTTAAGGGTGGACAAGCATTATCTCACGAAGGGCTTACTGTAGAAATTGGATGGTCTATGTTGTTTGGAATATCAATTTCCTCAATAATCCCAATTTACACTTTTTTTATACTTAAAAGAAAATTAAACGTTTATGATGCTGGAGCAATTGCAGCAGCTTATGGTTCGGTAAGTGCGGTAACATTCGTTACCGCTATTTCTTATTTGGAATCTCAACAACTAAGCCTACATGGTCATATGGTTGCCATTATGGCTTTAATGGAATCACCTTCTATTGTTATTGGACTCATCTTAATTTCCATTTTCAATAAGGATACATCCAATAAAATAAATAAAAAAAGTGCAATAGCTCATTCTTTTACAAACGGAAGCGTTTTGCTGATTCTTGGGAGTCTGTTAATTGGTTTTTTAGCTAATGCAAAGCAAGCAGAGGGCATTAAGCCATTTACAAACGATCTTTTTAAAGGATTTCTAGCAATATTTCTTTTAGACATTGGAATCACAAGTGGAAGAAAGCTAAAGGCATTTTTCTCTTTTGGATTATTTCCTATCCTCTTTGCAATTGTAATTCCCATTATAAATGGTTGCATAATTGCAATAATTAGCGCTTATGTCACACATGATATTGCTAACCGTTTTATGTTTGCCGTATTAGCTGCAAGTGCTTCTTATATTGCTGTACCTGCGGCTATGAATATATCTGTTCCTAAAGCGAATCCTGGGCTTTTCTTACCAATGGCATTAGCGGTTACTTTTCCTATAAATATTACAATTGGTTTGCCTATCTATTTTTTAATTGTACAAAGTACTTAATCACTTAGTTGTTAATACGAAGTACGTTTTGCAAATAATGCATTTTTTGTAGTTTGAAAAGACTATGCAAACACCCTTAAATTAGCACCTGACAGACTAGTTTTATACTGTTTTAATGCAGCTGTTGCAGGGCCATTGGTAACAGCACCTGTAGCATCAAAAGCGGAACCATGGGCAGCGCAGAAAAATCTGTTTGCATTAGACTGAAATTCTACTGTGACACCTTGATGTGTACATGCCGAACTAACTGCAATAAACTCATTTTTCAAAGTTCTTGCAATGATAATCCCTGTTGTACTTTCAACATAAAATCCACCAGGGGTATTTAAACTTGTATATGGGGAGACTGAAATATTGATTGTAAAATCTATTGGTTTATTATTTCCCGTATTGTTATTATTTCCTGAATTATTGTTATTTGTGGTCGTTTCCGATTTAGAACAAGCTTGCATACAGCCAAAAATTAGAATACTAGCACTGCTAAGTCCAATTTGTTCAATAAAATCTTTTCTTTCCATATCAAATATTTTTACATTAAAACAAATCCATGCCCAAATTGTTTTAATTGTGCTAAGTTTTTAAAATATTTATTATTATTTTTTACCTTAAATTCATGAAATGAACTACTTACACATTAGAAATCTTTCATTAACCAACTTATCCTATTTTATTTATTAATTCCATTCATAATGAGCAACTCCAAAAGCATCCTATTTGTTCTTATTCTTAAACCACAAACTTATGAGCGTGCTTAATGCCGGAGTTTATATCAAAAGCACTGACGCCCTAATTGGCAGTTTCTTTGAGCATACAACCATCCTAGTGGTTAAACACGATAATGCCGGCAGTTTAGGGTTTGTAACTAATAACCCCTTTGGAAAATCCCTGCATGAACTCATTGAATTCAATCACGCTTCAACTTTTCTGCTAATGGACGGAGGCCCAGTTGACAGGGAACACCTATTTGTATTGCACAAGCGCCCCGATCTCATTGAAGGGGGCGAGCAAGTAGCCAATGGTCTTTATTTGGGAGGCAATATGGAGCAAGTAATCAAAACCATTAATACCAGTAGTGCCGCACAACAGGAAATTCAAATTTTTATCGGCTATTGCGGATGGGATGCGGGGGAATTGGAAGCGGAAGTGAAAGAGGGAAGTTGGCAAGTGTGTTGATGGGAAATTGCAATTTTAGAAGATGATTAAAATTTCCAGTACTCAAAAATTCTAGAAATATTTTCAAAATCGGATCCTGACGTAGTCGGAATCCGATTTTGAAAATAAATAAACCTAAATAGTTAAAAATGATATAAAATCATTCCAAATAAATTTACAATAACAATAGAACAATCCACATACCCCAGCCTGCTGCTGCCATTCCAACATTATGACCTCTTGCAGCTTTTTTATAACACTCTAAATACGTTGGGTCTGAAAATAGTTCGCTATTTTTTGACATTTGTGCAGTACGAGACCCACCCATTGGATCTGGACTACCAACTGCAGCGCCTATTACAGCAAATGGACCAAATAAAACACCTAAAGCAATATGCAAACCGCCTTTACCATGAAATGCTTTTGCATCAGAAGCCCCTTTCATACATGAATTAGGATCAGCATTTAACATTGTAAGGTAGTTCGTATAAATAAGATTATTTACATCTTCAAATTTTACTGTTTGAATATCATTTGCAGGAATTGTGTACTTTTCGCCGTTTTCAGCTTTAAATACCACATTACAGCCCTTAATTTTTACAACATCCCCTTTAAAAGTTTGATTGCTGTTTAATGTTAAGATGTCATTACCTTTTGCAAAAGTTACTGCAGTAAATAAAAGTGCAGCGAAAGCCATTGTTACTTTTTTCATTTTTTTTGTTTAAATTTTTTACCTACTCTTTTGGATTTTTGGAATACTCCCCGTTTGAATGGTTACTGGGCTCCATATCATTTGAAAATAGTTCTGTCAGATTTACATTAAGTGTTTTTGAAATAAGATAGATTGTAAAACAACTTGGATTCCTCTTTCCTAATTCAATTCTTCCTATTTGAGAATAAGTTAAACCAGACTCTAATGCAAGTTTCTCTATTGACCAATTAATGTTATTTCTAACCCTTCTCAAATTGCTACCTAATACTTTCTGAAACTCATATTTACTTTTCATAATATGATGTAAATTAAAGAGCAAATACACTAAATACAAGAGCCAATTGGCTCCACTGAGTTTTATCAAAATCAAAATGCTTATATCAGGTAATGCCCCTTTAGAATGAACGAAATAATAGATTAACTTTAATGACTGCAATGAAGCTATTTACAACATACAAAAAAGAAATTAAAGCACTTTGTGAAAGCCATAGGGTTAAAAGCTTGTATGCATTTGGTTCAGTGCTAACTAATAGTTTTAATTGCAATAGCGACATTGACTTAATTGTAAATTTTAAGGAGCTTGACATTAAAGATTATGCAAATAATTATTATGACTTAAAGCTTTCATTGCAAAAAATATTAAATAGAAGCGTAGATTTACTAGAATTGCAAGCGCTTAAAAACCCTTACTTCATTCAAGCTTTGGACAAAACCAAAGTGCTTGTTTATGAAGGATGAAATCAAGACTTGGCTTTTTGATATTTTAAAGACAATCGAAGAAGTCGATAGTTTCTTTTTAGATACACCAAAAGAATTTTCTTCTTATTTAAATGATCTTCGAACAAGAAGAGCCATAGAAAGAAATGTTGAAATAATTGGCGAAGCATTAAGTAGGATAATATTATTAGAGCCTATAATAGCTATTTCAAATACTAGAAATATAGTTGATACAAGAAATAGAATTATTCACGGGTATGATACTGTGTCAAATGAAATCATGTGGTCGATTGTAACAGAACATATTCCAATTTTACAAGCGGAAATAATTAAATTACTTGAAGATGAAAGGATTGATTTTTAGCGAGTTAAGATTTAACAAAACGGGAATATAGTAATCTAAAGCGTTTAGTTTCATTTTGATACTAAATTTATCCTATTTTAGTGATTCAATAATGAAAAATGAAAAAACTATTAAATTGCTTTATAGCAACATTATTTTTAACCAACATCTTATCTGCTCAAAAAAGTAATGCGAAGGCTGAAAAAATATTAAAGCCTGAAATAAATGCTGCTGCAATTGATTCATTTGAGACTTTAATAAAATCTGATATTTCAAATAAAAATATTTCAGGCGGAACCTACCTTTTATATGAAAA
>CANHIR010000154.1 GCA_947461015.1 Bacteroidota bacterium
ATTGTTATCAACGAATAAAACATCGCTGAATTCAACTTTGTCTCCGGTTTTACCTTGCAGGTGAGGTACATACAAGCTATCTCCTGCTTGTACTTTGAATTGCTGTCCTGCGATTTTTACTACTGCTAACATAAATGTCCAAAATTAGGACGGCAAAGGTAACTAATATTCCCCCAATTTGCAAGTAATTCTCAAAAAATATAATAATAGTGGTAAAAAAGCCATTTTCAGCCCCAAGACCTTTGAAGTTCAATGAAATACTACCTAAATTTGCCTTCAATCTTTACCCAAAACATAGCCCATGTTTAATTTCAAGTCGCTTCTTGCAAAACCATTTGCCAAAATGGTTTATTATAAGTTGCAAAAGGAAGCTAAAAATGCGGTAAAAGATCAGCAAAACATACTAAATCAATTAGTTAAGACGGGTAAAAAGACCTTATTTGGGAAAGATCATGGCTTTGACCAGGTGTCCGATTATGCAAGTTTTAAGAAAGCAACGCCCATTAGAGACTACGAGGGGCTAAAATCCTATATAGAGTTAGTAAAAAAAGGCACCCCCAATGTGCTTTGGAAGGGGCTGCCCATTTATTTTGCAAAGACCAGTGGGACAACCAGTGGGGTAAAGTATATCCCTATTACCAAGGATTCTATTTCCAACCATATTAATGGGGCAAGAAATGCGATTCTTACTTATATGGCCACCTCAGGAAATACCAACTTTGCAGGAGGAAGAATGATTTTTTTAAGCGGTTCACCCGAATTAGAACGTATTGGGGGCATTGCAACCGGCAGATTAAGTGGGATTGTGAACCACCATATACCTGCTTATTTACGAAAAAACCAACTCCCAAGTTTTGAAACCAATTGTATTGAAGCCTGGGAAGATAAATTAGAAAAAGTAGTAGAGGAAACCCTGGGCAAGGACATGACCTTAATTGGGGGCATTCCGCCTTGGATGCAAATGTATTTTGATAGCTTGGTTGCAAAAACCGGTAAACCTGTTAAGGATTTATTCCCCAATTTGCAAGTATTGGTGCAAGGGGGTGTAAACTTTGAACCGTATAAAACCAAGTTATTTGAAACCATTGGAAAAGAAATAGACACCATTGAATTATTTCCAGCCAGCGAAGGGTTCTTTGCTTTTCAGGACAGACGTAATGAATCAGGATTGTTATTAAATACCAATGCAGGCATCTTTTACGAATTTATCCCTCTTACTGAAGTGCACAATGAAAATCCTACGCGTTTATGTTTAGCAGAGGTGAAATTAGGGGAACAATATGCCCTCATCATCAATAGCAATGCAGGTTTATGGGGCTATAGCATTGGGGATACGGTAAAATTTGTGAGTATAGATCCTTACCGAATTATTGTTTCAGGGAGGGTGAAACACTTTATTTCTGCTTTCGGAGAACATGTAATTGGAGAGGAAGTGGAGCAAGCACTTTTACAAACCTGTGCGGCACAAAATGTTTCGGTGGTAGAGTTTACAGTGGCCCCTTTCATTGCACAAGGCGCAGGAAAAAGCTACCATGAATGGTTTATTGAATTTGAAAAAGCACCTGCCAATATGGAAATATTTAGCCAAAAACTAAATGCTGCCATGTGCGAAAAAAACGTCTATTATAAGGATTTAATAGATGGGAATATTTTAGTGCCTCTTGAAATTTCGGCCCTTCAAAAAAATGGATTTATAAATTATATGCGTGAACAAGGCAAATTAGGAGGGCAAAACAAAGTACCACGTTTAAGCAACGATCGCAAGATTGCAGATGCGTTAACACATTATATTAACAAATAATAATGTAATTTTAGCCGCGCGTAAATTAATTTACAAAGCCTCAACAATCTCATTGGATGCAACAAAAAAGAATCGCCATTTTCGGATCCACTGGTTCAATCGGTAAACAAACCCTTGAAGTAATTGCTGCGCATCCTGAACTTTTCGTTGCCGAAGTATTAACAGCACATTCCAATGAATCATTATTAATTGAACAAGCATTGCAGTTTGTTCCCAATATTGTTGTAATAGGAGATATTGGGAAATATGCTATTGTTAAAAAAGCATTGGAAGGGAAACCCATAAAAGTATTTGCAGGGGAGGAAGCATTAGAGCAAGTCGCTGCGATGGATTGTTATGATTTTATGATGGCGGGCATTGTTGGTTTTGCAGGGTTAACCCCAACACTTACGGCAGTGCAAAATGGAAAAGCAATTGGCCTTGCTAATAAAGAAACCTTAGTGGTTGCTGGTGATATTGTGATGCGCACTGCAAAAGAAAAAGGGGCCATGATTATTCCGGTGGACAGCGAACATTCTGCTATTTTTCAATGTTTGGTAGGAGAGCAAAACAATCCCATTGAAAAAATTATTTTAACGGCAAGTGGCGGTCCATTCTTAGGTAAGAAACCTAACTTTTTGGTGAATGTAAAACGTGATCACGCATTACAACACCCCAATTGGGCAATGGGTGCTAAAATTTCCATAGACTCTGCAACCCTTATGAACAAAGGGTTAGAGATGATTGAAGCAAAGTGGTTATTTAATTTACAGCCACATCAAATTAAAGTAGTCATACATCCGCAAAGTATTATTCATAGCATGGTGCAGTTTGAAGATGGAAGCATTAAAGCACAAATGGGTCTGCCCGATATGAAATTACCCATTCAATATGCAATGGCATTTCCCCAAAGATTAAAAAACGAATTTCCAAGATACCATTTTGACAAACCCAATGTTTTACAATTTGATGAACCCGATGTAAAAACATTTAGGAATTTACAATTGGCAATAGATGCATTAAATAAAGGAGGAAACATACCTTGTATTTTAAATGCCGCCAACGAAATTGCAGTATATGCATTTTTGAAAAACAGAATTGGATTTATGGACATGACCGATATGATTGAAAGAACGCTAGAGAAAATTGAATACATCTCTAATCCAACCTTAAACGATTATTTTGAAACAGACGGAGAAGCGCGCAGTTTTGCTGCTTCTTTAATACAATTATAACTTATGCATATTTTAGCAATTGACATTGCATCGATTGGTGTAAAAACAGGACAATTTATTTTATCATTTTCTATATTGGTAGTGTTGCATGAGCTTGGACATTTTATTCCTGCAAGATTGTTTAAAACAAGAGTAGAGAAGTTTTATCTATTCTTTAACCCGGGATTTAGTCTTTGGAAAAAGAAAATTGGAGAAACAGAATATGGTATTGGTTGGATTCCATTTGGTGGATATGTGAAAATTTCTGGAATGGTGGACGAGAGCATGGATACTGAACAATTAAATAAAGCCCCCGAAAGTTGGGAATTAAGGTCCAAGCCAGCTTACCAAAGATTAATTGTAATGTTAGGCGGGGTAATTGTAAACGTGCTTTTAGCCATTGTAATTTTCATTGGCATTACTTGGTATTGGGGAGAGGAATACTTGCCTGCCAAAAATGTAACCTATGGAGTGCATGTTACTGAATTGGCAAAAACTATTGGCATGAAGGAAGGAGATATTATTATTTCCTTGGACGGCAAAGAGCTTGACAATTTTGATGCTTTAGAATCTAAATTAGTATTAGACAATCCAAAAACAATGGAAGTGAAAAGAGGCAATAGTATTGTTTCTTTAGCCATACCTACATCCTTAACCGCCGCACTTTCTAAAAATGATAGAACGGAACCTTTAGTAATACCGCGCTTCCCCGTAATTGTAGATTCCATTGGAAGTTCGGCAGTTGTGTTGGATGGTGGTCGTTTTCAAAAAGAGGATACCTTATTAACCATCAATAATCAGTCGGTTCAATATAGATATGAATTTGAGGAATTAAAAAATAAATTGAAAAACACAACGGTTTTAGTAAGTGCTAAACGTGGACAGGATACTGTACTTATTAAGACCAAGGTAAATGGCTCTGGGCAAATTGGATTATTTTTAAAAACACCTAATAAAATATTTACCACTGTTCATAATAATTATTCCTTTTTGCAATCTATTCCAGTGGGAACAAAAAGATGTTTTACCACATTAGACAATTATATTACCGGGATCAAACAAATATTTAATGGCAAGGTAAAAGCAAATGAATCCTTGGGTAGTTTAATAAGTATAGGCAATACTTTCTCATCACAATGGGATTGGTATCGTTTTTGGACTTTAACTGCAGTCTTTTCAATTATACTTGCATTTATGAATGTGTTACCTATTCCTGCCTTGGACGGGGGGCATGCACTCTTTATTATCATTGAAATGATCACTGGCCGCAAGCCAAGTGACAAGTTTATGGAGTATGCTCAGGTTGCTGGAATGATCCTTATGTTTGGCTTAATGTTTTATGCATTGGGGCTGGACGTTTGGAGATTGTTCAAATAAAGCGTAATTTTACAGGTTCTTATTAAGTTTTACCTTACTAATAGGCTATGGGGTCGTATGGTTTTGACAGCAAGCGTAGCGGTTGGGGTAAGCATGCAGTGCGTTGGATAATTAGCACTTAAATCTGAATATCAAAACAACAAACGGCGAAACAAACTACGCCATGGCTGCTTAATTCAGTGAATTAACTTCCATTA
>CANHIR010000155.1 GCA_947461015.1 Bacteroidota bacterium
ACGTTACCGTATCCACCAGTACATAATAATACTGCGTATCCAAAATGTTTTTCTAATTCACCTGTAATTAAATTTCTTGCGATAATTCCTTTTGCTTTGCCATCTATCTTCACCACATCCAACATCTCATGACGGGAATACATGGTCACATTTCCTAAAGCTACCTGGCGCTCTAATGCTTGGTATGCACCAATCAATAACTGTTGACCAGTTTGACCAGCAGCGTAAAAAGTTCTTTGTACTTGCGTACCACCAAAACTACGATTACTTAATAAGCCACCATACTCACGTGCAAAAGGAACCCCTTGCGCAACACATTGGTCAATGATATTTGCACTCACTTCAGCTAAACGATGAACGTTTGCTTCACGAGCACGGTAGTCGCCACCTTTGATGGTATCATAGAATAATCTAAACACGCTATCCCCATCGTTCTGATAGTTTTTAGCAGCGTTAATACCACCTTGTGCAGCAATACTGTGCGCGCGTCGTGGACTATCTTGAAAGCAAAATGCTTTTACTTTATAACCTAATTCTCCTAAAGAAGCAGCAGCACTCGCACCAGCCAATCCAGTACCCACTACAATTACTTCCATTTTTCTTTTATTCGCTGGGTTCACTAGTTTACAGTGACCTTTATAATCCACCCATTTATCGTCTAAGTTTCCAGCAGGTATTTTTGCGTTTAACATATTGAATCTTTTTATCTAAAGTTTAGAATAGTTGTTGGGTTATTTTACCAAATTAAAATAAAAGCTAATTGGCATCATGGCAAATGCCAATGGTATCAAAATGGCAAAGCCATATCCGATAGTGCTAATGAGTACATGGTATCTTTTATTATGAATACCAATTGTTTTGAATGCACTTTGGAATCCGTGTGCCAAATGATAAGCAAGAGATCCGCAAGCCAAAACGTATAAAATAACTACATACACATTTTGAAAAATGAATTGCATTTCGGCATATAAATTATGGTATTCAACACCATTTAATTCAAATGTTTTTAATGCTTTAATGGATCCAATACCCCCTAAACGGCTTGGTGTCCAAAAATGATAAATGTGCATTACCAAAAACATTAAAAGTAAGGTTCCTAACAATGCCATGCTTCTGCTATACCATTTACTTCCTTTGGAATAGTTTACTGCATATCCAACCGATCGTTTACTTCTGTTTTCAAGTGTAATCATATATCCTTGTATGATATGCAAAAGGATACCTACAAAAAGGCCAATTTCTAAAACGCGAGGGAGTACAAAGCTTCCCATAAAATGAGCCGCTTTGTTAAACATCAATCCTTTATCGTTTGCCCAAATACAAGCATTTAAACCTGCATGAACCACTAAAAAAAGAATTAGAAAAATTCCGGTAAAGGCCATTACCAATTTTTTCCCCACCGAGGAGGTAAACATACTTTTTGAACTCATAAAAATATTGATTTAAAAATCGATGCAAAAGTAAGCATCAAATTAATACTAGCTATCAATCGTTTGAATGATTTTAAGCAGATATCTCAATTTCTTTAACAATTTGTGCATTTAGATAAGTTAATGACCGTTTGCATAAAAAAGCATACTTAATGTGTATTTGAACTATTTTTACAACATGATAAAAGTACTTACCATACTTTGGAATAGTTTTAAAATGGCTTTACAGGAGCTAAAAGTGAATAAGCTAAGGACTTTCCTGTCTTTGTTTGGTATTACCATTGGTATTTTTTGCATCATTGGCGTATTGGCTACGATTGATAGCTTAAAAGCAAAAATCAACAAGGACTTGTCTGGTTTAGGGAGCAATACTATATTTATTGATAAATGGGATTATAATGGAGGCCCCGATTATCCATGGTGGAAATTTGTAAAACGTCCTTCCATGAAAATTGCGGAAATGGACTTTGTGAAGAAACGTTCCAGTTTAGCCGCCAATGTCGCCTTTTTTGTATCCTCTAGCGCCACTTTTTCTTATGAAGAAAACCAGTTAAAAGGGGTAAATCTTTACGGCATTACTTCCGATTTTAATAAAATACAAACCTTTAATATTGGTTTTGGCAGGTATTTCAATGAAACTGACTTTAACAGAGGGGTTCCTTACTGTGTAATTGGAGATAAAATTGCAGAAGAATTATATGGCAAAGCGGAAAAAGCGGTTGGTAAAACTGTAAATTTTGGCGGGAGGCGTTTGTTGGTAATAGGTGTTATTGAAAAACAAGGCAGTTCCATGATTGGGGGATTTGATTACGACAAAGCATGTATAGTTACTTACAATTATTACGCTTCTATCTTTAATCCCGATAATAACAATCCATATATCATGGTGCAAGCTAAGCCTGGTATACCTTCTAAATCTTTGCAGGATGAATTAAATGGCATCATGCGTCAATTAAGAAAATTGAGCCCAACGCAAGAAGATAATTTTACTTGTAATGATGTGGCACAATTTAAAGACCAGATAGAAAGTGTTTTTGGCTCTATTAATATGGGAGGATGGGCTATTGCAGGACTTTCATTACTTGTTGGGGCATTTGGGGTAGCGAATATTATGTTTGTGACCGTACGGGAAAGAACCAGTCAAATTGGGCTAAAAAAAGCCATTGGAGCTAAGAGCAGCACAATTTTATATGAGTTTTTATTAGAGAGTGCTTTCTTATGTATCATTGGTGGATTGGTGGGTTTATTCCTAGTTTGGTTACTAACTGTAGCCCTAGGTGCCATTTTGCCGTTCCCCATTTTCATCGCACCTAGTATTATTATATTAGCCCTAAGTATTTGTGTGATCTTAGGAATGATTTCTGGAATTATTCCAGCATCTATTGCTGCAAAGATGAATCCAGTAGAAGCCATTCGTACAAAGTAATTAACTTCGTGTTGTGTCACAAAAACCAATTACCATATTAGCCATAGAATCTTCCTGTGACGAAACTGCTGCAGCTGTAATTTTAGAAGGAAAAATTCTATCTAATTTTATTGCCAATCAAGCGGTACATGAAAAATATGGAGGGGTAGTACCTGAATTAGCAAGTAGGGCACATATGGAAAATATAGTACCTGTTGTTGACGAATCCCTTAAAACAGCTTTCCCAAATTTATCACATAGTGAACGACTTGCTCAGTTAGACGCCATTGCTTTTACGCAAGCACCTGGTCTTATAGGAAGTTTATTGGTAGGGGCGCAATTTGCAAAATCTTTATCCTTAACCATTGGCAAACCCTTAATATCAGTGCATCATATGCAAGCACATGTATTAGCCAATTTAATTGATGAACACAAACCTAGTTTTCCTTTTTTATGTTTAACAGTAAGTGGAGGCCATACACAAATTGTAAGGTGTAATAGCTCTTCCGAATTATTAATTCTTGGAGAAACCATTGACGATGCAGCAGGTGAAGCCTTTGATAAAATTTCAAAAATATTAGGACTTCCTTATCCCGGCGGACCCGTGTTGGATAAATTAGCACAAAAAGGCAATCCCAAAGCTTTTGAATTTGCCAAGCCTCAGGTGCCCGATTTAAATTATTCTTTTAGTGGTTTAAAAACGAGCGTTTTATATTTCTTACAAAAACAAGAGCCTGGTTTTATAGAAGCAAATTTGAATGATTTGTGCGCATCCGTGCAGTATACGATTGTTGAAATATTAATGCGTAAATTTAAAAAGGCCATACAGGAAACGGGCATAAAGGAAATATGTATTGCGGGCGGGGTAAGTGCAAATACTGGGTTAAGAGCAGGCGTGCAGGAACTTGGTAAAAAGACCCATTCAAAAGTGTATTTGCCAAAGTTTGAATATTGTACCGACAATGCGGCCATGATTGCCATAACGGCTCATTATAAGTATATGGCAGGGGCTTTTGAGGACCTTTCTGTCACTGCAACAGCTCGTTCTAAATGGTAAGCTTAAATAGCTTAACTTTGCGACCTCAAATTATTGTACTTATATGATTAGCGCAAGAAACATTACTTTATCTTTTGGTAAAAGAGTTTTATTTGATGAAGTGAATATTAGCTTCTCCAAGGGAAACTGTTATGGAATCATTGGTGCCAATGGTGCCGGAAAATCTACCTTTTTAAAAATATTAAGTGGAGAGATAGAGCCTACAAAAGGCGCTGTAGAGATTACGCCAGGTGAGCGTATGTCTTTCTTAAAACAAAACCAATTTGAATTTGACGAGCAAACAGTTTTAAATACGGTAATGCAGGGGCATAAGCGAATGTGGGATGTGATGCATGCGAAAGATGCTTTATATGCGAAGGAAGATTTTACAGAGGAGGATGGATTAAAAGCAGGGGAGTTAGAAGCAGAGTTTGGTGAAATGGGTGGATATGAAGCGGAGAGTAATGCGGCAAGTTTATTAAGTGATTTCGGGGTGAAGGAGGATATGCATCAGTCTTTAATGAAGGATATTCCAAGTAACTTTAAATTGCGTGTATTGTTAGCGCAATCTTTATTCGGAAATCCAGATATACTATTGCTGGATGAGCCTACC
>CANHIR010000156.1 GCA_947461015.1 Bacteroidota bacterium
CAATAGCCCATCTTGCTAAAGAAGTAATCATAACTGATCATAATAAGGATGCGGTTGCGCTGCTTGAAAAAAATATCGCTCATTTGGGATTAACCAATGCGCGCGCAATGCAATTAGATTGGAATAGCTATGCTAATTCCATACCCGCAAATACCATTTTATTAAGTGATATAAATTATGCCCCAGAGGAATTTGCGCCACTATTAAATACAATTGAACATTATATAACAAAAGAAGCCGTGATTATTATAGCAACGCCTCAACGTATCATGGGTGCACCATTTATAGAAAGTTTGCAACATTATGTAAAGCATAGCGAAACCGCAACTGATTTAGAACAGGATACAGAAGTGATGATTAGCCTGTATGTACTTTACAAATAATATATTAGTAGTAAAGCCAAAACCACATAGGAAGGCGTAAAAATGAAGACGCGCGCGTTTGGTTACGCTTAGGGGTCTACTTTAAGGTCTTTGCAATTTCCCTGTATGCGTTAGGAAGTACAAGTTTGAATCTTTCATAAGAAGCATCCGATATATTCTTATGATCAAAAGGAACAAAATTTACATAGTCCTTTTTTTCACCTGCAACTCTTCCATATTTGTAACCATAGGTAAACCAACCGTCTGGTTGTAATTGTGCTTCGGCAAGTTGTGCATTAGGAATGGTTATAAAGAAACGATTGGGTTGCACCGCTGCATTATTGGTTAATTGTAAATTTCGCATGGCCAAATAGGCTTCTTTAGCGGTTTCTACCGAAGGATCAATTAATTCAACATGCTTGGTAATACAAGGTCGGTATCTGTATTGATTGTCTTTTTTATAATCATACAACTCATTCAATACTTTTGCAATGGTATCTCTCATGTAAGGGTAATGCGTACAACCCAATATTAAGGTATTCATTGGTGTTTTAATATTTTGCTGCAACATCTTTTCCAATAAGGTAACTAAGTGAAAGCGCACATAATTGGCAGGATCATTTAATTGCATATCCAAACAACTTCCTTTGTCGTCATACTCACACAATAATTTGTTATTGGCTTTATCAAATTTATAGGCAGTCAATAAAGTGGTATCAATACTGTATAATGGATTTTTCATAGATGGCCCCTTGTATTCCTTCCTTGCTTTAGTAAGGGTATCTACAAAATAACTCCAGTCGCGGTCAATACTTTCTGCAAGACCTGCTCCTCCTTGACTCACCACCGATAATACTGGCAACCCTTTTTCCTTAGCCATAGCTTGCAAGGTTCTTGGGTAACCATCGGAAGCTACGGTTCCAGCAGTAGCAAAAACTCCAATGGTGCCAGTACCTGCTTTTGCTTGATAAGCAAGTGCCGCTTTTGCACCAGCATCAATTACCCCAATAACTGGAATTTGGATATTGTCGGCTTTAAATTTTGCTTTAATGTCACTTAATGCATAAGCGGTTGCGGTATTACAAGCAAGTACAATCATTTTAGCCGACTGCTTATAATTATTACCTTGCAATAAATATTGCATATTCTTAAAAATATGTTCTTTTAAAAGGTCGGTCTTTTTTTCAGCTGCATAATTACCATACGGCATATTGGCTTGGTCCGCCAAGTATTCAAAAAATTCACTGTTAAAATCGGGCTTGCCGTCGGCACCAGGCAAACCAGTTACATTGTTGTAAGCATCCAAACTTAACATGGCTTCCAAAACAGTTAATCCCCCGGTTCCAGAGTCAAATACGCCAATAGGCAAATTTTTATTAGGAGTAACTGCGTTCTGAGCAATGGTATTTGTTGCAAATGCAATTAAAGCAGAAAGGGCAAATATTTTGAATTTCATAGCTGTCAATTATTTTGCTAATGTAATTATTTTTCCTGACATAAAATTAGACCTGAAAATACGCACTCATCCAACATTTAAGCCTACTATGTATAAATGAAGCCAATGCGAAAGTGAACTATATAATTATCCTAACTTTATTATCAGGTTCCTACTTATTTGAGCACTTTAACTTGTTTAAGCAAATTTTTAAATTGTCCCTTTATGAAAGAAAAAATCATTAATAATATACATAACCCTGCGGAGTTAGAAAAATTATACCAATCAGATAAAAATAGTTTCGAAAAAGCTTTTGCCACTATTTTCGAAAGTCATTCACAAGAAACAACCATTCAAATATGGAGGGAAAGATTGTATTATAAAGAGGTAGGTACTAGCTTGT
Organism: Bacteroidota bacterium; assembly: GCA_947461015.1. Taxonomy (GTDB): domain Bacteria; phylum Bacteroidota; class Bacteroidia; order Chitinophagales; family Chitinophagaceae; genus Sediminibacterium. Next base: position 2,201 of record CANHIR010000156.1, read on the forward strand.
ACGTAAAAAAAGAATTTGGGATAATACTCATACTCATTTTGATAGCTGGACTCATTGCAAATATTTCAAACATACATGGAGTGAATGCCGAATTGTTCTTTGCAAGAAATGGTAGTTTTATAATTATTCCGTTTATAGCAGTATTTTTTTTGTGGAAAGGAAATGTAAACATGAAAACAAGTATAATCTTAGCTGCCCTATTTGGTATTTCAGCAGTATACATAAATCTTTTACCAAATCCACGTACTAGCAGTTCAATTAACCTGAGCTATATACATTTACCTATATTTTTATGGTGTATCCTTGGTTATGCTTATGTAGGCGAAGCATATAAGCATAGTGAAAAGCGTATTGGATTTTTTAAATTCAATGGCGACTTGCTAGTAATGAGCGTGGTGCTTTTTTTGGCAGGTATGTTGTTTACCGTGATCACGATGGGCTTGTTTGAACTTATTGGTATTAAAATAGGAATATTCTATTTTCAATATATCGCAATATGGGGTATAGGCGGAATCCCCCTTGTCGCAACCTATTTAATTCATACAAATCCTCAAATAATTAATAAGGTAACACCCATCATTGCGAAAATATTTACCCCTATGGCATTTATTACCCTTGCCATTTATTTAGTTGCCATCATCAGCAAGGGCAAGTATCCTCATCATGACAGAAACTTATTATTAATATACAATGCATTATTAATTGGCGTATTGGCACTCATTTTCTTTTCGGTGGCAGAAATTGAGAAAAATAAGAAAGGCTATTATAATACCGTTTTATTGTTTGGACTTTCGGTTTTAACATTAGTCATAAATAGTATAGCCCTCTCTGCAATTAGTTATAGATTATTGGAATATGGCATTACTCCAAATAGAATTGTTGTACTAGGTGGCAACCTACTAATTTTTGTTAATTTATTGATAGTGGCTATTCAATTAATAAAAGCAATAAAAAATAATACCGAATTAACCGAAGTGCAAAATTGTATTGCAAAGTACCTTCCTATTTATGCTGTTTGGGTGGGCATTGTGGCTTTTTTAATTCCCCTTCTTTTTAATTTTAAATAATAGCTTGCATTATTAAAATGCGTCTATTGATATATTACTTATTTAACTTTTGCAAATTTGTGCGACCCGTCACAGGTAGGCATTCTTTTTGAAAGTCCACAGGTACAATCATTTAATCCTTTACCGCAAAGAATCTTAGGCACAACCTTCTCAATGCGATTCGTAATAGTTTGTGTATTCTTTGTTCCTGAGAAATATATTAAATATCCTCTTTGTCTTCCAGGTGTTAAAGCAGTAAATGCTTTTTTCAGTTTTGTATCTTTTTTAAATAAAGTTTCCAACTCCACTGGCATAGCTAATGTAGTTGCTTTTGGTTTTTCTTTCTGGATGCCGCTTAATTCCAATATTATAGCCTCCTTTATAAAGGCCTTTATTGCAGGGGCTTTCTTTTTTATTTCAGCAACAGATGCAAATTTCATCCACCTGCCCGATTGCGAATGCTCCCCAGGTATCATTAATAGTCCATTGGGATCGGTCAAAGCAGCACCATTAAAAATATTCAATGCACAATGTGCTTTTAAAGTAGCAATACCAACAAGGTTCTTGCCATTATGGGTATAGCAAGGTCTTGACCATTTAAAATCTTCTTCCAATTCAGTAGCACATAAAATTTCTCTTAATAGCGCGGCTTCTTGTTTCCAGTTTTTAAGCCCTTCTATGTAAGCATCAACCTTTTCGTTCATTTTCACTTATTAATATAAAATAAAGGAAGATAAATTATTTCAATTTCATATTCTCCGGATCCCAACCAATAATTTTTTTACTAAAATAGCTCTCATTACAAGCCAATGCAGGAGCTGCCGCTCTAAATCCAAATTCAGCATCCTCCACTACCGGCTTACCCGTTCTAATGGCATCAAAGAAATTGGTAAAGTGATCTAAATGTTCGTCATAACCAGCAGGCGCTTTGTATAAAACGTCTTCTTTTGTTTTTCTTTTTCTTTGTGCAGCTGTCCATTTTGCATCATACTCCTTTTGCATTTCCGATTGCATACTTTTTGAAAAAGTAAATAAAGAATCATAGCCACCAAAGCCTGGCGCTTCAGGCATATAACTATGTTTCACTGTAATATCATTCCCCTTAACATCCATCACACCTTCCGAACCAATTAATCGTATTACCTCCTGACCACCTGTTCCACTCACAAAGTTTACTTGTAACGTCATTTGGAAGGCTGGATGCGCGTTGTTTTTACCGTATTGCATCACTCCCGA
>CANHIR010000157.1 GCA_947461015.1 Bacteroidota bacterium
CCTGTTTTTTAGTCACGAAGCAATACTAGTAAAATCAATTAGATAAAAAATTTTCTAAAATTATATTTTATAAATTTTAAGAAAATTTAATCTTTCCAGAGAAATGGGAAAAGAATATAGGCTAGTGCAATAATCATAATATCAAATCCTATAAGCATACCTACTAATTGAGGTAATCCGTTTTGTACAATATCGGAGAATGCGATATTGGCAATGCGCATTAACAAAAGTATTTGAGGAATAATTAATGGGAAACCAAGTATAGCCATGATGGCTGATGGTTGCTGTGCTTTAGCCGCAATGGCTGCTAAGAAGCTAAATACCAAACTTAAACTAATACCACCTAGGCAGCTAATACCAAAAAATAATAAACTATGTTGTAAAGGGTTGCCTAATAATAATGTAAAAAGTAAAAGGCTTAATCCACTCATCAGTACCATTAAGATACTATTGTAAATAAGTTTTGAAAGAATAAAATCAACGGGACTGGCAATGGTATAAAAATAAAGCATTCGACCACGGCCTTCTTGTAAAAAACTTCTTGCTACCGCATTAATACATATAAACAAAAGTATAACCCAGTACAATCCATTCCAAACCTTGTCCTCTGGTTGACCCATGGTTAAATAAATAACAAAAGTAGTAGAGGCAATATACAGTAGAATACCAAAAAAAGTATACTGCTGACGAAACTCTAGTAGCAGGTCTTTTTTTAATAGGGTAAAGATATTATTTACTTGCTTGCGCATATTCTACATCTTGGTTCATAATTGTTTTTTTCTCCTAAAACGACAGTACCTGCTTCTTCACTGGTGCGATAGGAGATGTTGGCTAAATGTCCACATTGAACACAAATGGCATGTAGTTTTGTTATGAAGTCAGCTATAGATAATAACTGCGGCATAGGTCCAAATGGTTTTCCTAAATAATCCATATCAAGTCCTGCCACAATGACTCGCTTTCCTTGCATGGCTAATTTTTCAGCTACACGAATCACATCTTCGTCAAAAAATTGAGCCTCATCTATGCCAACTACATCCGCTTTTTCGGCAAGCAATAGAATTTTACTAGAGTGGTCAACTGGATTAGATGCAATTGAATTTGCATCATGACTAACAATTTTATTTTGATCGTATCGAATGTCAATAGCAGGTTTGTATATTTCCACTATTAAATTAGCAATCTTCGCGCGTTTTAATCTTCTAATTAATTCTTCTGTTTTTCCACTAAACATACTGCCGCAAATCACCTCGATAAAACCTCTCTTTTCCCCTCTAATATTTTGTTCAATAAACATATTTCAAATTAAATGGTAAACACTTATATATTGCTCCAAAAGTAAACAATCCTGCTTGATTAAGCCTCCAAATATTTAACTAATTCGTTCATCGTTTTTTGTGTGGCCCCCGCATTCATCATTACATAATTACGCGCATTTTGCCCAATTTGATCATGCAAATTGCTATTTTGTATTAATTCATTTAAATGCATGACCAATTCGGATTCGTTTTTAATAAGATAGCCTCCAAGTTCCGTTCTTAATCCAATTGCTTCGTTATATTTAATATCATTGGGTCCCCAAATTACCGGATTGCCAAATGCGGCCGGCTCTATAACGTTGTGAATACCATCACTACTGAATCCGCCTCCCACATAACTTAGAAAAGCATATTTATATAACATTCTTAATAAACCAATACGATCAATGATTAATACAATAGGTTTTGTTTGTTGTATGTTGTTTTCTAATAATTGTGAGAGGGTAATAGATTTGGGGAATCTGCTTTTGCAAGCCTCTATATTTTTAGCATCCACATGGTGTGGAACAATAATCCAATTAAGCTGTGTGAAGTGTGCTGTTGTTTTAGACAATAATATCTCATCTTCATTCCAGGTACTTCCTGCAATTATTTTATGATGATTGCTTAATAGAGACATCCAATCAATTGTTGATTCCTCTTGTGCGGTTTGAAGCACTCTGTCAAATCTGGTATCACCTGTTATAAAAATTTTTTTATTGGTTATGATAGGAGCTATCAAGTTATAATCTTCTTTACTTTGAACAAGTACACGTGTAAATAGACCAAGCATATTGCGATAAAAACCGCCATACCATTTAAAGAATATTTGATTGGGCCTAAATATAGCAGACGCTAAAATGGTGGGAATATTATTTGACTTTGCTTGAGATAAATAATAATACCAAAACTCATATTTTATAAAAACAATTAACTTGGGATTTACGTTATCAATAAATGCTTTTGCATTTGCTGGACCATCAAAAGGAAGATAAGTCACTACATCTACTGCAGGATCATTTTTCCGATGTAAATACCCTGAAGGGGAAAAGAAAGTGAGCCAAATTTTATACTTTGGGAATTGTAATTTAATTGCTTCAATAATAGGGAGTCCTTGTTCAAATTCACCATAAGAAGCAGCATGTATCCAAATAATAGGGTGCCCAGCTAATTTCTTTTGATGCGCCTCTATCTCTTCCCAAACCTTTTCTTGTCCAATAGTCCATTGTTTGGCTTTTAGATTGAAAAATCCGAGTAGTTTGGCTATTTTGGGATAGCAGAATAAGAATAGCTTATACAATAGCATGGAATGAGGTTCTTAGGGCAAAAATCAGTCTTTTTATTGTAATTTTGCTAAAATTTATAGGATGAGAAAAATTCAGATGGTGGACACCAAAACACAGTACTTAGCCATTAAGGATAAGGTGGATGCTGCAATACATGAAGTATTAGATTCTGCTGCATATATCAATGGAAAAGCTGTAAAGGATTTTGCCCAAAATCTGAGTACTTATTTAGGGATTGAACACGTAATTCCTTGTGCCAACGGAACGGATGCTTTACAGATAGCCATGATGGCTTTAAACTTGCAGCCTGGGGACGAAGTAATCACCCCTTCCTTTACTTATATCGCTACCACAGAGGTGGTTGCATTGTTAAAACTAAAGCCAGTATTTGTAGACGTGGATCCTGTGACCTATTGTATGGATATTGAAAGCTTAAAGAAAGCAATTACGCCAAAAACTAAAGCCATTGTGCCGGTTCATTTATATGGGCAAGCAGCACCTATGGAAGAAATTATGGCCATCGCAAAACAACATAATTTATTTGTGATTGAAGACAATGCGCAAGCAATTGGTTGTGATTATACATTTTCGGATGGCACCAAAAAGAAAACGGGAACTATTGGTCATATTGGAGCAACTTCATTTTATCCAAGTAAGAACTTAGGTGCTTTTGGAGATGGCGGTGCCTTGTTTACAAATGATAAAGCTTTAGCAAATAAAATGGCAATGATTGCAAATCATGGACAATCCGAAAGATACTACCATGATGTTGTTGGATGTAATTCAAGATTGGATTCAATTCAGGCAGCCATCTTAAATATTAAGTTAGCACATTTGGATGCATACAATAATGCAAGACAATCAGTAGCAAAATATTATACCGAAGCTTTTACAAATATTGTACAAATTGTGACGCCATCAATTGGTAACTATACAACCCATGTATTTCATCAATATACCATGCAATTAAAAGGTGTGGATAGAGATGCATTTATTGCGCATTTATCTGATAAGGAAATTCCTTGTATGATTTATTATCCAGTGCCAGGGCATTTGCAAAAAATGTTTGGTAATCAAAATAATGAATCATTGGATTTGCCGGTAACCAATGCCTTAACACCATGTGTTTGTTCATTACCTATTCACACCGAGATGGATGCGGAACAATTGGCTTATATTGTGGAAGGTGTTAAATCTTTTTTTAAATTATAAAAGTAAGTAAATGAAAATAGCAGTAATTGGTACGGGCTATGTGGGCTTGGTAACAGGCACTTGTTTTGCAGAGACGGGCAACAAGGTTACTTGCGTGGACATTGATAAAGTGAAAGTAGAAAAATTAAGTGGCGGTCAAATCACTATTTATGAGCCAGGATTAGAGAAGATATTTTTAAGAAACATAAAAGAAAGCCGTTTAAAATTTACTACCCAATTAGAGGAAGCGGTAGCGGATGCAGAGATTATCTTTTTAGCATTGCCAACACCTCCGGGTGCGGACGGCAGTGCGGATTTAAAATATGTATTGGGTGTAGCGGATCATTTAGGGAAAATATTAAAAGGCTATAAAGTAATTGTAAATAAGAGCACGGTACCAGTGGGAACTGCCGATAAAGTTAGTGCTGCCATTGGGGCAAATTATAATGGAGAATACGATGTAGTAAGCAACCCTGAGTTTTTAAGAGAGGGTGTGGCGGTGGATGATTTCATGAAACCCGACAGAGTAGTGGTGGGTACAAGATCCGAAAGAGCGAAGAAATTGATGAGTGATTTATACGCACCATTTGTAAGACAGGTTAATCCTGTGATATTTATGGACGAGCGTAGTTCGGAGTTAACAAAATATGCAGCCAACAGTTTC
>CANHIR010000158.1 GCA_947461015.1 Bacteroidota bacterium
AAAGGTGGTACTTCTACAAAAGGTAACAAAGGTGGTCAGTCTCGTGCTGGTTACAAAAGCAAAATGGCACACGAAGGTGGTCAGATGCCAATTCAACGTCGTGTTCCTAAGCGTGGATTTAAGAACATTAATCGTGTAGAATATGTAGTATTTAACTTAGGTCAATTAGATCAATTGATTGAAAAATACGGCTTTACAGAAATCACTCCAGAGAATTTATACATGAACAGTTTAATCCAACGCACTGATTTAGTGAAAATTTTGGCAACTGGCGAATTAAAAGCAAAGATCAATTTCAGGGTAAATAAAGCGAGCAAGAAAGCACAGGATGCAATTGTTGCAGCTGGTGGTACTATTGAAATTATCTAATAAATTTTATGTATATTGAGACGCTTAACAATGCGTCTTTTTATATTAAAACGCTACTGTATAATAACTAAATTCTGATGAAAAAATTAATACATACTTTTAAAAATATCTGGGCTATCGACGAGCTAAAGAGTAAAATCTTGGTTACCCTAGCACTTGTATTAACATATAGAGTGGGCACCCAAATTACTTTGCCAGGAATTGACCATGCTGGATTGCAAAGCGCAATTGATTCAGGTCAAACTGGAAAAGGCTTATTGGGTATTTTTGATATGTTTGCCGGTGGTGCATTCTCTCAAGCGTCTATTTTAGCCTTGGGTATTATGCCATACATCTCTGCATCTATCTTTATGCAATTGATGACTATTTTAGTGCCTCAATTACAAAAAATTCAAAAGGAAGGGGAAAGCGGAAGAAATAAAATTAATCAGTGGACAAGATACTTAACAGTGATTGTTACTGTTTTCCAAGCAGGCGCTTATGTTGCCTATTTAAATAGTGCAACTTACCGTTCTTCTTTAATTACAGAATTCCAACCTTATTTTTGGTTATCAACTGTAGTATGCTTAACTGCAGGTACTTTATTTGTAATGTGGTTAGGTGAAAAAATTCAAGACAAAGGATTAGGAAATGGTACTTCAATTATTATCATGGTTGGTATTTTGGCTCGTTTACCACAATCTTTAATTGTAGAATTTGGAACAAAAAGTACCAAAGGCGGCGGTGGTTTATTAATCTTTTTAATTGAAGTAGCCGTATTAATTACAATTATAATGGGATTGATTGTATTAGTGCAAGGGGTTCGCAAGATTCCTGTAACTTATGCAAAACAAGTTATTGGTGGTGCACAAGTGGGTGGTGCGCGTCAATTTTTACCTGTTAAAGTAAACAGTGCTGGTGTAATGCCAATCATTTTTGCACAAGCTATTATGTTCTTGCCAACTTTGGTATCATTTACTAAGATGGAATCAACACAAGGCATTACAAGAATTTTCAGTGATCATAGTAATACTTGGTATATGATTATCTACTCAGTAATGGTAATTGGATTTACATTTTTATATACTGCTTTAATATTCAATCCAAAGCAAATATCTGAAGATTTAAAACGCAATAATGGTTTTGTTCCGGGCGTAAAACCTGGTCAACCAACTACTGATTATATTGGTGCCATCATGGATAGAATTACTTTACCAGGTGCTATTTTATTAGCGTTGGTTGGTATTTTACCTGGGTTTGCTCAAAGACTAAATGTTACACAAGGATTTAGTACATTCTTTGGAGGTACTTCATTGCTAATTATGGTTGGTGTAATTTTAGATACCTTACAACAAATTGAAACCTATTTATTAATGCGTCAATATGATGGATTAATGAGTTCGGGTCGTGTTCAAGGTAGAACTGGTGTTGTAGGTTCAGGCATATAATTTTTTAATATTATTTATATTTACAAACCTGTCCCATAAAGGCAGGTTTGTTTTTTTTGGAAATGAATTTGAGTATTTATGATGTATACTAAAACAGAAGAGCAGGTACAATTAATGAAAGAAGCGGCATTGCTTGTAAGTAAAACTCTTACACAGGTGGCAACTATTTTAAAGCCAGGCATGACTACTTTGGACATTGACAAATTATGTATGGAGTATGCGAAGGATCATAAAGGCACTTTATCTTTTTACAATTACCATGGCTATCCTCATAATATATGCGCATCCGTTAATGATGTAGTAGTGCATGGGTTTCCTAATAAAATACCTTTACAAGAGGGAGATATTGTTTCCGTTGATTTTGGTGTTATTCTAAATGGTTGGCATGGGGATCATGCCTATACTTTTATTTTAGGGGAAGCAGATCCCGCAGCCATTGAATTGGTTAAAGTAACAAAGGAATCCTTATACAAAGGCATTGAAAAAGCAATTGTAAATAATAGGGTAGGAGATATTGGATTTGCGATTCAAGAGCATACCGAAAAAAAGCATGGCTATGGTGTGGTGCGTGAATTAGTGGGACATGGGTTAGGGACTTCATTACATGAGGATCCACAAGTGCCCAATTATGGCAAACGTGGCACGGGTTTAAAAATGAAAGAAAATTTAGTATTGGCTATTGAGCCTATGATAAATATGGGCACGCATAAAGTATTTACCGAAGAGGATGGTTGGACTGTGAAAACACAGGATGGAAAAGTATCGGTACATTTTGAACATGATGTATGTGTAAAAGCTGGGAAGGCATTAATTCTTTCCGACTTTTCTATCATTGAAGCTGCAGAAAAAGCAAATATTAATTTGAATTCATCATACTATTAAACTGCAATTTATTTTAAAACAAATTGTATGGAAAATAAAAAAGTAGTGATTGTTGGTGGAGGCGCTGCTGGTTTTTTCTGTGCTATACAAATTGCAGAGTTGCATCCCAATTGGGAAATTATCATTTTAGAAAAATCGACGAAACTTTTATCAAAAGTAAAAGTAAGTGGAGGGGGGCGTTGTAATGTAACACATGCATGCCCAGATGTGACAGAACTTTTAAAAAAATATCCACGAGGAGAACGTTTTTTGAAAAAGGCGTTTTATGAATTTGCAACTTTACATACCATTGAATGGTTTGCTAAAAATGGAGTGCTATTACATACAGAAAAAGACGGGCGCATGTTTCCAACAACCAATAGCTCAGATACCATTATAGACTGTTTTTTAAGGAAAGTACATCAATTTAAAATACAGGTATTAACACAGCATGAGGTAGTAGACGTAGAGCGCAATCATGATACAGATTCAAATGTACAACCACATGCATTTACCATTCATTTGCAAGGCAGATCAAGCATGACTGCCGATGCTATTTGTTTAGCAACAGGTGGAATGTTAAAATCGGATCCATCAAATAAATTTAAATGGCTTATTAATTTTGGGCACGTAATTATTGATCCTATTCCATCACTTTTTACTTTCAATACCCTTGATAAAAAAATTACAACCCTTATGGGTGTTGCAGTTGAAAAAGCCAACATACAATGGAAAGGGAATAAAAATACAGAAACAGGACCTTTGTTAATTACACATTGGGGTATCAGCGGACCTGCAGCAATTAAATTATCGGCATGGTGTGCAAGAGCAATGGCTGAAGCAAACTATGAAGGAGCAATCATTATTAATTGGATACCAAGTTTTAATGAGTCAACATTAAAAATGGAATGGATTAATTTTAGAATGGATTTTGGAAAAAGAGAAATAGGTTCAAAGAATCCGTTTGATTTACCACAACGACTTTGGCATTTTTTATTGCAAGAAGCAGGCATCAATTTACAAACTAAATGGGCCGATTTAAAAAGTACGAATCAACAACAACTTATTTTACTTTTAACAAGATATACTTTAGCAATAAAAGGTAAAACTACTTACAAAGAAGAGTTTGTTTCTTGTGGAGGCGTGGATTTAACAACTATAGATGCCCTAACTATGGAAAGTAAAAAGGTTCCAGGTTTGCATTTTGCAGGAGAAATGATGGATGTAGATGGGATAACGGGAGGATTTAATTTTCAGCATGCATGGACCAGCGGATGGATAGCAGCCCAGCATATTGGGCAACCACTATCAGCTTAAATACATTTCTCTATCATTTTTTATTTTTTTGCAAATTTTTAATTGAAAATCAATTAGTTATAATTCCATCAGTCCTAAATTTTTAGCCCATTTTCGGGCTTTTTTTGGCTTATTGTAATACCTTTGCCGTCCGGTTTAAAAACGCCGGTTTTATTATGAAATTATTTTCAAAAACCCTAAACGCAGACGCACAGGAATTTGGTGGCGCTACCGCTACTGAAGCAACTGCGACAACAAAAGCACCTGTAGTAGTTGTAGAAACTGCACACGACGATTTCGACTGGAGCGTTGACAAACGTAATGTGAGTCATTATGCTGAAGCTGAAAGAGTAAAGTATGACAAAGTGTATGATAACACTTTCGTACAAATCAATGACGGAGAAATCATGAATGGTTTAGTCGTTGCTTTAACTAAAACAGATGTTGTAGTAAACATCGGTTTTAAAAGTGATGGTTTAGTA
>CANHIR010000159.1 GCA_947461015.1 Bacteroidota bacterium
ATGATGCGCAGTTTAGGAAATTTCTCTGGAGGTTGTAATGTCCAGTTTGCATTAAACCCAGCCACCGAAGAATTAATTGCAGTGGAAATTAATCCACGTGTGTCTCGTTCTTCTGCATTAGCTTCTAAAGCAACCGGTTACCCAATTGCAAAAATTGCAGCAAAATTGGCAATTGGATATCATCTAGATGAATTAAAAAATCAAATTACACAAACCACCTCGGCCTACTTTGAACCCGCATTGGATTATGTAATTGTAAAAGTACCACGTTGGAACTTTGATAAATTCAAAGGTGCTAATGATACTTTAGGTTTACAAATGAAGAGTGTGGGTGAGGTAATGGCCATTGGAAGAAGCTTTACCGAAGCCATACAAAAAGCTTGTCAAAGTTTAGAAAACGAAGCTATTGGTTTAGGTTATTACGGAAAAAGTTTAATGAAGAACGAAGAACTAATGGAATATATCAAGACACCAAAATGGGATCGTATCTTCCGTATTAAAGATGCATTGATGCAAGGATCTACGGTGCGTTCCATTGCTGCTGCAACAGGCATTGACAATTGGTTCTTATATCAAATTCGTATTATTTGCGATATTGAAAAAGAATTAATGAAGCATACTTTAGAAAGTTTACCCGCTGAAACTTTAAAAGAAGCAAAGAAGCACGGATTTAGCGATATGCAAATTGCAAAAGTATTACACGGCAATACCAATGATGATGCAGTCTATGAAAAAAGAAAAGCATTGGGCATTACCCGTGTTTACAAAATGGTAGATACCTGCGCTGCAGAGTTTGAAGCAAAGACACCTTATTTCTATTCAACATTCGAAAACTAATTATATGAACGCAAAAGACATAGTAGCACAAAACGAAAAGGAAACCAGAGCAGGATTTGGTGATGGTATTTTAGAAATTGCTAGAGAAAATAAAGATGTGGTTGTATTAACTGCCGATTTAGCTGGCTCTTTTAAACTAGGACCATTGATGAAAGAAATGCCGGATCGTTTTATTGAAGTGGGTATTGCAGAAGCAAACATGATTGGTATTGCTGCAGGTTTAACCATTGGGGGTAAAATTCCTTACACTACTACTTTTGCAGGTTTCAGTACAGGTCGTGTGTATGATCAAATTAGACAATCAGTTGCCTACTCCGATAAGAATGTGAAAATCTGTGCATCTCATGCAGGTTTAACATTGGGTGAGGACGGTGCAACACATCAAATATTAGAGGACATTGGACTCATGAAAATGTTACCAGGCATGACCGTAATTGTACCATGTGATTATAACCAAACAAAAGCGGCAACAAAAGCAGTTGCTAGTTACCATGGTCCAGTATATTTACGTTTTGGTCGTCCAAAATGGCCCAACTTTACCAAAGAAGATGGTTCAGATTTTGTAATTGGCAAAGCACAAATACTAGCTGAAGGAACCGATGTAACCATTATTGCATGTGGTCACTTAGTGTGGAAAGCCATTGAAGCAGGCAAACAATTAGAAGAACAAGGCATTAGTGTAGAGATCATTAATTTACATACCATAAAGCCATTAGATGAAGCTGCTATTATTAAGAGCTTACAAAAAACAAGCTGTGTAGTTACCGCGGAAGAGCATAATATCATTGGGGGTATGGGAGATGTAGTTGCACAAGTAGCTGCAAAAAATTGTCCGGTGCCGCAAGAATTTGTTGGAACCAAAGATACTTTTGGTGAAAGCGGAACCCCAAACCAATTGTTAACGAAGTACGGATTAGACGCAGTGAATATTATAGAAGCTGCTAAGAAAGTAATTAGTAGAAAAAAGTAAATTCAAATATAGTCTTATAAAAAAAGAGCTTCATTACAGAGGCTCTTTTTTTTATCAATAATACTAAGGTGCTAAACGCACTTTGGTCCAACTATGATTGTCATTTAAAGTATAATGTAAACGATCATGTAAGCGCGAGCTTCTACCCTGCCAAAACTCAATACTTGTTGGATGCACCATATAACCACCCCAATGTGGAGGTAAAGGGACATTACCCTCTTTGTATTTTTCTACATTGTCATTCATTAAATTTTCCAAATGGGCACGATTCGGAATTACCTGACTCTGCGGTGAGGACCAAGCTCCTATTTGGCTTCCTATTGGACGGGAATGAAAATATTGTTCGCTTTCCTCCGTACTTATTTTTTTAATGGTGCCGGTGATACGCACTTGTCTTTCTAATTCCTTCCAAAAAAAGTTCATCGCAACATTTGGATTGGCTGCTATTTCTTTTCCTTTATGGCTATCATAATTAGTGAAAAATACAAAACCTGCTGGCGTAAATCCTTTTAACAATACTACACGCGCAGCGGGTGCACCATGTAAGCCAATGGTAGCAAGTGTAAAAGCGTTTACCTCATCAATATTACTTTGAATGGCTTCCTCCCACCAATGTTCAAATTGATCCATCGGGTTTGCTGCACTAGAAACCTCGTCTAATGAAGCCATTTGATAGTCTCTTCTGATGCTTGCAATATCTTTATTCATAATGCCCTATTTATATTTTATCTGTGTATCGTATCTAATTTATACTTCTTTAGTAGCATAAATAATATTCACAACACTTAACAACAACAACATACCAACCAATTGATGTATTTGAGCAAGCCATTCAAATTTAGCCCATACACCCGGTACAATGGAAGTGCTAGAAAGGATGGTTAACACGCCTAATAAAACCTGCACGCCTACTAACAACAAAGGAAACATTTTAATTTTACTCCAAAATAAATTACCCCTCAACTTTGTCATTTGAAGTGACCAAAATAGAATAACAGCCAGTAAAATATATGCGAGCCCTCTATGAATAAAATGAATCCAAATAGTATTGTTCACTGCGTTTAATAAAAAGGAGTCCTTGCCAAGCAAGCCTTCCGGAACCCACTGTCCATTAATAGTTGGCCAAGTACTTGCCACATTCGCGGCCTTATGTCCAGCCATTAAAGCGCCATATATAAGTTGAAAAAATAAAATGGCAGTAATGAACCAAGCCCATTTGCGAATGCGCTTAAATTTTTGTTGTGCTTCGACACTGACAGTGTTTAATGCAATCACATTTACTTTTAAAGACAAGGCAAACCAATATGTATATGATAGTAAACCCAATGCAAAAATAAAATGCAATGCCAAGCGTGTTGGTTTTACATAAACCGCATCTCCCTCTAAACCACTTGCCACCATAATCCAACCAATGGCACCTTGCAAGGCTCCTAATAAAAATAGAATTAGCAAGGGCTTTACCATACTAGGTTTAAAATATTGTTTTATAAAAAAATAAATAAAGCCAATTGCAAAAACCAACCCAATGCTCCTTGCCCATAAACGGTGAAACCATTCCCAGAAGAAAATAAATTTAAAATTGGAGAGCGTAAAATCAAAATTCAATAATTGAAATTGTGGAGTGGTTTTATATTTTGCAAACAACTCCTGCCATTGTGCTTCACCCATAGGAGGCAAAGAACCGGTAACCACATCCCACTCGGTTATAGAAAGTCCACTTCCAGTTAAACGGGTAATTCCTCCAAGTGCAATTTGAATCACCGTCATGGCCACACCTAATAATAACCAATTGGCCACCGCTTTAGATTTGTGATCGTTAAATTCCAAATTCATTATTAAACAATTGAATACCCCACAAAGGTACTAAGTAAACAGTTTAAGAACTAAATAGTATCCTGGAAATAAAGAATGATTTTGGTTTGTGGCAAAGAAATGAGAAATTTACAAGGTGTTATTAAACGCTTATCAAGAAAAAGTATTAGAAGCCGGCTGCGATGAAGCAGGCCGTGGATGTTATGCAGGTCCTGTGTTTGCGGCGGCAGTGATACTTCCATCCAATTTTTATCATCCCTTGTTAAACGATAGTAAGAAATTAACTGAAAAACAACGTCAGGAATTGGAACCCATTATAAAAGGGAGTGCGATTGCCTGGGCAATAGCATCACAAACTGCTGCTGAAATAGACGACTCAAATATTTTAAAGGCATCTATAAAATGTATGCACTTGGCATTGGATCAATTAATAAAAAGACCACAATTTATTGCAGTGGATGGGAATCGATTTTATCCCTTTAAAAAAATACCACATCAAACCATTGTAAAAGGCGATGGAAAATACGCCCATATTGCAGCAGCAAGTATTTTAGCAAAAACAGCACGTGACGCCTATATGGAAAAAGCACATTTGCAATACCCAAAATACGGTTGGGACAAAAATAAAGGATATGGGACGGCTGTTCATAGAGCAGCCATAGAAAAATATGGTCTTTGTTTTGAGCACCGAAAGAGCTTTAAAATTCTGCCTCCACAACTATCCACATTATAGCTTAGGATATTATAATTAAAGATGCTACAAATGAAACGCTTATAAAATTGTAATTATTGCTTTTTTATATTTAGTAATCCC
>CANHIR010000160.1 GCA_947461015.1 Bacteroidota bacterium
ATCTGTTCGTTTAGATATTCGTAGAATGGCTCAAATTAAAGATGGTGACGAAGCGGTGGGAAATAGAGTTAAAGTAAAAGTGGTGAAAAACAAGGTGGCACCACCTTTCAGAGCAGCTGAATTTGAAATTATTTTTGGAGAAGGTATAAGTAAAATTGGTGAAATTATTGATATGGGTGTTGAATTAGAAATAATCAATAAGAGTGGATCTTGGTTTAGTTATGAAGGTAATAAGCTAGGACAAGGACGCGACTCGGTAAAAACAATTTTACATGATAATCCAGAAATGGCAAATGAAATAGAAGCAAAAATTAGAGCAAAGATTGCTGCTAAAGTAGAAGAAGCAGCAAGTAAATAATATTTATCTTGTTTTTTAAAGGTTAGTAGGTACGGACCGCATCATTTTTGGTGCGGTTTTTTTATATTTATAAAAAATAAGAATTGATTTGGATTTTGAAAAATATAATTAGAGCAGCGCTTTGGCTTTTTTGCACTGATATTAGTATTAAAAATAAATCCCTATTAAAAACAAAAGGATCCTTATTTATTATAGCCAATCACCCCAATTCTTTTTTAGACGCAATAATAATAGGTGTTCAATATAAACGCAGGGTTCACTTTTTAGCCAGAGGAGATGCTTTTACAAAAAGACATCATCGGTTTTTATTGGGCTTATTAAATATGATTCCCGTATATAGACTAAGGGAAGGAAAACAATATCTTTATCTTAACGAGTATGCTTTTAAAGAATCGGTTCGTTTATTAAAAAAAGGAGAGGCTGTTTTAATATTCATAGAAGGCACCTGTATGAATACACACCAACTCCAACCCTTTAAAAAAGGAGCAACAAGGATACTAGAGAGTGCACACAAAGAAGGTGTGTTTCCAATAATACACATTGCGGGAATTGGGTATAATCATTTTAGGGGAATTGGAAAAAAGGTAAACATTAGCTTATTCCAATATCGTTTTAATCAAATCATAAACACCCCAAAAGACAGGGTTATGTTTAACAAACAAATATTTGAATTATTAAACGAGCAAATTTTACCCCCAACCACTCCCACTATAATAAACAAAACACCGCTCTATTTTTTTCACCTACCATATTATAAATTCATTCACCACCTAGCGGACAAAAAAACGAAAGGAACTGTTTTTTATGATTCTGTTTTATTTAGCTTGTTGCTTTTCACTTACCCCCTTTTCTTATTCATTCTTTTTTGTTTTCTATATTTTATTACAATACCGCTACCAATTATTTTTGTTACCTTGTTGTCTATTCCTTTGTTAGCAAAAACCGCCATAAAGCAATAAAACAGGTATTTAAAAACAAACACAATGAAAAGCAACATTCGAAAACTAGAACAACGAAAAAAAATAGCACTCATTGCGCATGATAATAAAAAAAGAGACTTGATTGAGTGGGCGGTGCACAATAAAATAGCACTTTCAAAACACTCCTTGGTAGCCACAGGCACCACGGGTAAATTAATTGAGGAGGCGCTAGACCAACCTGTTGTAAAACTATTAAGCGGCCCGCTTGGTGGAGATCAACAAATTGGCGCCATGATTGCTACCGGCGACATTGATATTGTGTTTTTCTTTTTTGACCCCATGGAAGCACAACCACACGATAGTGATGTTAAAGCCTTACTAAGATTGGCGGTTGCCTGGAATTTACCCATGGCCTGTGATAGAAGCACCGCAGATTTTTTAATGACTTCTCGTTTTATGCAGGAGGAATATGAATATGAACTACCAAATTACACCCACTACTTAACCAGACAAATTTAATTTATAACCCACCATTATGAAAAAGCAAACCATATTGTTGTCATTGTTGTGTTTAAGCTTATCAACAATCAATGCGCAAAAAAAAGTTTTAGGTTTTAAATCAAGCGAAAATATTTTAAAACAAGAAAAAATATTTGACGCGCAACTAAGCGCCACCCGAGTAGGCGAAAACATAAAATTACTTTCTTCCCTTCCACACCACGTTGGAAGTGTTGGCGGAAAAATGGTAGCAAGCGAAATTGCAAAAGTGTTTACCGCCGCTGGTTGGGATACAAAAATTGAAACCTATCAATTAATGTTTCCAACACCCATTACAAGATCGTTAGAAATGACGGGCACAACAAATTATAAAGCAAAACTAAAAGAGACGCCTCTAAAAGAAGATGCAACAAGTAATCAGGCCGACCAACTTCCAACCTATAACTGTTGGAGTGCAGATGGTGACGTAACAGCCAACCTTGTTTTTGTAAATTATGGTTTACCAGAAGATTATGAAACACTTGCGAAATATGGTATTGATGTTAAAGGAAAAATTGTAATTGCGAAATATGGTCGCAGTTGGAGAGGTATTAAACCAAAAGTTGCACAAGAGCATGGCGCTATTGGGTGTTTAATTTATTCCGATCCAATGGATGATGGTTATGGCGCAGGAGATCCATATCCAATAGGCGCATTTAAAAACGACCAAACCGTACAAAGGGGATCCATCATGGATATGGTTATTTATCCTGGTGATCCAACTACCCCAAACGGCGCTTCTATAGAGGGTGCTGCAAGAGTAGATCATAACGACGCAGCCAACTTATTAAAAATTCCAGTGCTTCCAATTAGTTATGGAGACGCAGCACCTTTGTTAAAAGACATGGAAGGTCCGGTTGCACCAAGAAACTGGGGAGGTGGATTACCATTCACATACCATATTGGACCAAGTAAATCCCAAGTACATTTAAAATTAGCTTTTGATTGGAAAATAAGACCAGCCTTAAATGTAATTGCCACCATTAAAGGAGCTGAGTTTCCTGATCAATGGATTGTAAGAGGAAATCACCACGACGGATGGGTAAACGGCGCGGCTGATCCAATTAGCGGTATGGCTTCTGAATTAGAAGAAGCCATTGCAATTGGTGCAATGGTTAAACAAGGTTGGAAACCCAAAAGAACATTGGTGTATTGTGCATGGGATGCAGAAGAGCCGGGTTTAATGGGCTCTACAGAGTGGGTAGAAAATCATGCTGCAGAATTACAAGCAAAAGCGGTGGCTTATATTAATTCTGACGGAAACGGAAGAGGATTTTTAGGCGCACAGGGTTCACATGCGTTTGCACCATTGATTACAGAAATTAGTAAAACGATTAAAGATCCAGAAACGGGTGTTTCTGTTTTTGAAAGAGCAAAAGCAGCAAGAGCAGCAGGTGCACCAAACGCAATGGCTAAAAAAGAAGCGTTTGAATCTACACAATATCCATTGGGTGCCATGGGCTCTGGTTCCGATTATTCTTCTTTTATTCAACACATAGGTGTTCCTTCTTTAAATATTGGATATGGTGGTGAAGACGAAGGAGGAGAATACCACTCTATTTATGACTCCTATGATATGTATAAGCGCTTTAAGGACCCTACATTTATTTATGGAGTAACACTTGCACAAACTACAGGAAGGGCTGTGTTGCGCCTTGCAGACGCAGATGCTTTACAGTTTGATTTTAGAAACTTACACAGCACCGTGAAAGGATATATTGGAGAATTAATGAGAAGTGTAGATCAAATGCGTGAAAGTGCAAAAATTGAAAACAGTTTGGTAAAAAGCAGGGTATATGTGTATGCAGCGGACCCTACGGAAAAATTAAAAACACAAGCGCTTGTAGAAGAGGTTCCTTATTTAGATTTTTCTGCTGTTTTGAATGCACTTGGTAAATTAGAAAAAGCTGCAGCGCATGCCGAAGACGCGAAAAAAACACCAGATCTGAATAAGTTAGCGGCGATGAATGCAAAATTATTTACTGCAGAACAACAATTGCTAACAAACGCAGGATTACCAAGACGCCCATGGTATAAGCACAGTTTATATGCTCCTGGATTTTATACAGGCTACGGCGTTAAAACGGTCCCAGGCGTAAGAGAAGCGATTGAACAAAAAAATTGGGCTGAAGCAAAGGAACAAATGGGAGAAGTTGCAAAAGCAATAGACAGACTTGCTGTTTATTTAGAACAATTATAGGATACAACGTACCTTTGGGTATGTCATTTAAGTTACAATCTATTTATACCCCCTCGGGTGATCAACCTACTGCAATTGCACAGTTGACCGAGGGGGTTTTAAATGGAGACCAGTACCAAACTTTATTGGGTGTAACGGGAAGTGGTAAAACATTTACCATTGCGAATTTGATACAAAATGTACAACGCCCCACGCTTGTACTTACACACAATAAAACATTGGTGGCACAATTATATGGGGAGTTCAAAA
>CANHIR010000161.1 GCA_947461015.1 Bacteroidota bacterium
CGAGGCACAGAGCGAAGCGAGTGCTGGCAGTCTTGGCGAGGCACAGAGCGAAGCGAGTGCTGGCAGTCTTGGCGAGGCACAGAGCGAAGCGAGTGCTGGCAGTCTTGGCGAGGCTACAAATGCCTTCAACAAAGTTGAAGTATTAATTATGTTTAATATGCTCAAAATAGGGAATCGTATCGTCTGATACCGCGTCCTCTTGATTCCAGAATGCCAAAGTTACTACATGACCATCGGGTGTATGCAATGAACGTCCAAATACGGCATTTGTTGGGTTGAATCTTAAATCGGTTACGCCTACTGTAAATGTACTAGGAGCGACAGGCTCTGGCGCTAGTGTTGGAGCAGCATCTGCTGCGATTGCATTTTCGTTTTCATCAACCGCCTTCGCGGCTGCGGGAGCAGGAGCAGCTTTGGGAGCTGGACTAGCAACTACAACCACTTCATATTTATTGTAAGTCAATAAGTCTTTTAAAAATGCTACTCGTTCAGGGGAAACATTTTTTTCAACAATGGAACATTTGATATTGTCTAAATCTTCAAATTCGTGATTCTTATTTATTGCCATAATATTTATTTTAAGTCCTAATCTTCTTTATTTTTTCATCTTTTAGTCAAAGAAACAAGTTTATAATCCAAAACTTAGGGAGTAGATATAATCATATACCACACTTGCAAGCCCTGTAACAATTACCCCTGCAACACATATATACATTGCTATTTTGGAAATTGCAGGTACTTCTAATTTTTGAATAGGTGCTTCGTTCTCATCCATGAAAATAGATTTTACTACTTTCAAATAGTAGTAAAATGAAACTACCATATTTAAGGCGGCAAAAATAATAATACCATAATTGCCTTTTGCAGCACCCGCCATCATTAAAAATAATTTACCAAAGAAGCCAGCGGTAGGTGGTACACCCGCTAAAGAGAACAGGGCAATGGTTAAAACCCAAGATAGCATTGGGTTTGTTTTATAAAATCCTTTAAAGTCAGAGATTTTTTCTTTGCCCGTTAATGCACTTACAACCGATACTACACCAAATGCGGCAAGGTTGGAGAAGATATAAATTAAGATAAAGTAAATCAATGAAGCGGAACCTGCTTGTGAACTTCCAGAAATACCAATTAAGATAAATCCCACTTGAGCTATGGAAGAAAAAGCAAGAAATCGTTTAAAGCTATCCTGACGTAGTGCAAATAAATTACCAATTAAAATTGTGGCAGCTGCTAAAACCACCAACACTAAATACCATGTGGTTGCAATAGGAGTAAATACCTTGTATAATAAGTTCACTAAAGTAAATAGTACGGCTGCTTTGGAAATTACCGATAAAAAAGAGGTTACTGCCACCGGTGCACCTTCGTAAACATCTGCAGTCCATAAATGAAAAGGAACCGCTGATATTTTAAACGCGAATCCTGAAATTAATAAGATGAATGCAAATAATTGAATTGGATTACCATTAATATGTGCTGTTAAAATGGAGAAGGTCAATGTTCCTGTGGTTCCGTATAAGAAGGAGATACCCATTAATAGAATTGCCGATGAAAATGCAGAAGACAAAATTAATTTCATAGCCGCTTCTGATGATTTGCGTTTTGTTATATCAAAGTTCGCTGCTGCTGCCAATGGAATGGTAGACATTTCCAGTCCTAAATAGAACATTAATAAATTACCACTCGATATCATAAAGAACATACCTAATAAAGAAGTAAGTGTAAGTATGTAAAATTCAATTACATTTTTACTTTCCTTTAACCAAGCATATGATTGCATGGAAATGATGAGTAAAGCTAGGTTCAATAAGTTCTTTTCAAATACAATTAAGGCATTGGTATTAAACATGCCATTGAAAAGTTCTCCAGTTTCATGGCAACAAAACCCAGCAGCTAAATTAATAACCAAGACTGCATTAATGAAGTTTAATATACTTTCATTGCTTCTGTCTTTCCCGAGTTTAATAAAGAGCAAGATAAAGATGAGCAGGGCGAGTGCTAATTCTTGTCTTAATTGTATTAATATATTGTATGTCATGTTCTAAGATTCTAGTTATTTAATAAGCGTTACTTTGCCCACTTGCAACATAATTGCATCCGTGCTTGGCATAATTAAATGATTGATTAAAAATGGTGCTAATCCAATTACTAAAATTCCTGCAATCAAAAGCACGGCAGCTAATTTTTCATTCCAAGTAGCATCTGACAACAATGCATGTTCCGCACTAATAGGTCCCATAATAGCACGACCTGTTGCACGTAATATATAAACCGCTGTAACTACAATGGAGGCACCTGATAATATGGTTGCTAAACGGTAGGCACCATCTGGATTTTGCCATGAGCCCATAAATACAGTCATCTCTGCCACAAAACCACTAAATCCAGGTAATCCTAAAGAACATAAACCAGCAATTACAAACACCGTACTAATAAATGGCATGGCTTTTAATAAGCCCCCTAATTGTGCAACCATTCTGGTATGTGTTCTACTATAAATCATACCAATAGCCGCAAAGAATAGCGCTGTCATTAATCCGTGTGATACCATTTGTATAACTGCACCATTAATGGATGTTTTATTTAACATACCAATACCTAATATCACAAATCCACAGTGACTAATACTTGAATAAGCATTGATGTATTTTAAATCGGTTTGCATCATAGTTGCAAAAGCGCCATAAATAATAGCGATGGTGGCTAGTAAAATAATAATCCAAGAATAAGTATGCGCTGCATCGGGCATTAAAGCCGCTATACGTAAACAACCGTATCCACCTAATTTCATTGAAATGCCTGCTAAGAACATACTTGCAGCTGTAGGTGCAGAAGCATGACCATCGGGTACCCAAGTATGAAAAGGGAATAATGCCGCAAACACACCAAATCCTAAGAAGGCAAATGGGAAGAAGAATTTTTGAACCCCAACTGGAATGCCTTGTTGGGTTATTTGCACCATATCAAAAGTATGTGTGTTATAATAAATTCCAAACAAGCCAACCATTACTAGTGCCGATCCTGCCATTAACATTAATGCCAATTTCATGGCACTTTTTGTTTTATCTCCACTTCCCCAAATCCCAATTAATAAGAATTTAGGTATCACAGCAACTTCTAAGAAAAAGAATAAAGTGAATAGGTCTAATGAAATAAAGAAACCGTATGCACCCATACTTAATAACACCAATAAGAAAAAGTATTCTTTACTTAATTTATCCATGGTCCAAGAAACCAATATCCCAGCCACTACAATTACCGATGTTAACAAAATCATTGCTAGGGCAATGCCATCAATACCAATATGGTAGTTAATATGTAAAGCTTTAAACCAGGTTTGGTTGGATTCAAATAAATGTGCAGCATTATTCCCTGCTGCGCGCGCGGCAAGAAATGATTTTAATAACCATCCTGCGAGTCCTAGTTGTATTAAGCTACCTATTAAGCCAATAACTCTAATTTGTTGCAAACCTCTCGCCAACAGGATAAGTACTGCTGTAATGAAAGGGACTAATATTAATAATGTTAAGTTCATATCCTGCGATTAGTTTGTGTTTATTTCCAGATATAAATAATCAAAATAGAAAGGACTGCTACGCCACCAAAAAAGTAGAATGCATAGTTTTGAACCTTTCCAGATTGAAATCCTTTAATCAATTCTGATATTTTTGCTGTGGTTTTTGCTAATAATAACATAAAACCATCTACAATATTTCTATCAGCCCATGCAATAGGTTGACCAATGAATGGGAATATTATTTTTTTAGTGATGAATAGATAAACCTCATCTACATAAAACTTTTTATAAGCTGCATTATACAATCCACCAAATGCACTGGATACTTTGTCGGATTTATCATTTTGATTTTTATAAAAATTGGCTGCTAATAATATTGCCAATACCGATAATACCACTGGAGCAATGGAGAATATTACATCAATATGTGTTTCTAATGCTTTGCCGTCCGAAGTAACCAATTGCGAGAATGGAACAAAACCCACTCCTACAGCACAAGCTGCTAAAATGATTAATGGCAATTTCATTACCCAAGGACCCTCACCATGATTATTATGTGCATCATGGTTATCATGTCCGTGCTCAATATGCGCATGACTGGTAGATGATGTTTCCTTACTCCAGAATATATTAAAGTATAAACGGAACATATAAAAACTAGTTAAGGCTGCGGTAAATAAGGCAATTCCATAAATGATTTTATTTTCATGGAAGGCAGCGGTTAAAA
>CANHIR010000162.1 GCA_947461015.1 Bacteroidota bacterium
ACATCTTTTTTGGTAGCCGAATGATTTGCCATGTACTATTTAATTTTCAGGAGGGCAAAGGTAAGGGAAGAAGGCTAATTATTAAAATTTAAATGAGAAAAAATATAAAATCCTTTTATCTAACTGATTTTCAGCTAGTTAGATAAATTTAGAGATTAAACTTCTAGATTGGAACGAATCCAAACAGGGATGTTTTTTTTACAAAAAATAAAAAGGCAGTTTATTCCATTTTTTTTGATGAATTTTTACGTTAAAATCAATGATTTAGAACGATATTTGCGCACCTAGAATTTTAAATAAAGCAAGTTATCTAAATGAAGGATTTTTCATACATAACCAATTCTCACCCTTCTTTTATAGAAGGCATGTATCAACAGTTTTTACAGGACCCCAATGGGATTGATCCAGATTTAAAAAAGTTTTTTGAAGGTTTTGATTTTGCAATGCAAAATGGAGGGAGTAACGAAGTAGCTAATACATCCAATGCAGTTTCACAAAATTCAAATGTTTCAAGTGGTGCAATTGATTGGACTAAAGAAATAAATGTTTACCGTTTAATTTTAGGATACAGAAATAAAGCACATTTAATTGCGAAAACAAATCCAATTAGAGAAAGAAAAGATAGACATGCAAATTTGGAATTATCATTCTTTGAATTAACGGACGCTGATTTGCCTGTTACTTTCAATGCAGGTAATTTATTAGGATTGGGTGCAACTAGTTTACAAAATATAATTACGCATTTGCAAAATGTATATGCAAAAAACATAGGCATTGAATATAAATACATTACGGACCAAGCCAAAGTAGATTGGTTAACCAATGAAATGGAAAATAATTTTTCAGATCCAATTTCAATTGATCAAAAAAGACGCATCCTTGAAAAATTAAACCAAGGGGTGATTTTCGAAAAATTCTTACATACTAAATACATAGGACAAAAACGTTTCTCCTTAGAAGGAGGAGAGGCAACTATTGCGGCACTTGATGCAATTATAAATGTAGGTGCAGATAATGGCGTAGAAGAAGTAGTAATTGGCATGGCGCACAGAGGTCGATTAAATGTACTTGCAAATATTATGGGCAAAACCTATGAGCAAATATTTAGTGAGTTTGAAGGGACTGCAGTGTTAGATCAAACCATGGGAAGTGGGGATGTGAAATACCATATGGGTTATAGCTCAGATGTGATTACCAGTTCCAATAAAAATGTGCATTTGCAATTAATGCAGAATCCTTCTCACTTAGAAGCAGTAGATCCAGTGGTGCTTGGTTTTGCGCGTGCGAAGGCAGATGTATTGTATGAAAATAATTTCAACAAAGTACTTCCAATCTTAATTCACGGGGATGCATCGGTTGCAGGGCAGGGAATTGTGTATGAGATATTACAAATGTGTGATTTGAATGGATACCATACTGGGGGAACTATACACTTTATTATTAATAATCAAATTGGGTTTACCACAGATTTTGATGATGCACGAAGTGCTAATTATTGTACTTCAGTTGCTGCCATGGTGCAAGCCCCAGTGCTGCATGTAAATGGAGACGATGCGGAAGCGGTTTATAAAGCAGTAGTAATTGCAACAAAGTATAGACAAAAGTATCATTCCGATATTTTTGTTGATATGGTATGTTATAGAAAGCATGGTCACAATGAAGGAGATGATCCTAAGTATACGCAACCACAATTGTATAAATTAATTGAACAACATAAGAATCCAAGAGAAATATACGTTGAATATTTATTGCAACATGGTACCACAGATGCGCAAGGGTTGGCTAAAGAAATGGAACAACAATTTTGGGCCGATTTACAAGCGCGTTTGGATGAGGTAAAACAACATCCATTGCCGTATAAATACCAAGCACCTGAATTGGCATGGAAGTCAATGCAAAAAGCAACAGCTGCCGATTTTGAAAAATCTCCAGATACCTCCATTAGTGATACTAAAGCAAAATATACTTTTAACGCTTTAATGAAATGGCCGGAAGGTTTTACTCCTTTGAAGAAGGTTGAAAAATTGATTCAAGAAAAAGTAAAATTATTTGAGACAGAAAATAAAATTGACTGGGCTACCGGTGAATTGATGGCATATGCATCTTTATTAGCAGAAGGCAAAACAGTGAGAATGAGTGGGCAGGATGTGAAGCGTGGTACATTTAGCCATAGACATGCGGTATTGGTTGATGAAAATACGAATCAACAATATTGCAGATTAGATCAAATAGCGCAAAGTCAACAACCTTTTAGAATATATAATTCCTTATTAAGTGAATATGGGGTGTTGGGTTTTGAATACGGTTACGGATTGGCCAACGCACAAGCATTGGTAATTTGGGAAGCACAGTTTGGCGATTTCTCTAATGGAGCTCAAACCATCATTGACCAGTTTATTGCGGCCGGAGAGCAAAAATGGCAGCGACAAAATGGGGTAGTAATGCTACTTCCACATGGTTATGAAGGACAAGGTCCTGAACATAGTAGTGCGCGTTTAGAAAGATATTTACAAATGTGTGCTGAATATAATATGGTCATTACCAATATTACCACTGCAGCTAACTTTTTCCATGCATTGCGTCGTCAATTAACATGGAACTTCCGTAAGCCAATGATAAATTTTTCACCTAAAGCGAATTTAAGAAGCCCTTGGACTTTTAGTGATATCAAGGACTTTACGGAAGGTGGATTCAAAGAAGTAATTGATGATCGTTTTGTTGCGGATCCAACACAAGTGAAAAAAGTATTGTTCTGCTCTGGTAAAATTTCATATGAGTTAGCAGAGAAACAAAAAACAGAAAATAGAAATGATATAGCCATTGTTCGTTTAGAACAATTGTATCCATTGCCCGTAAATCAAATTAAGGCCTTGCAACAAAAATATGAAAAAGCGGTTTGGTTTTGGGTGCAAGAAGAACCATTGAATATGGGTGCTGCAAGTTTCTTACAAATGAATTTAAAGGCAATTAAGTTTGGTGTAATTAGCAGACAGTCCAGTGCTTCTACTGCAACAGGCTATATGAAAGTTCACGCCAAAGAACAAGCTGATATATTAACAACCGCGTTTTCTATATAACAAATAATTAGTTTCAATTATGATATCTATAAAAGTACCTACCGTAGGAGAATCAATCACAGAAGTGACTTTGTTAAAATGGACAAAAGCTGAGGGAGCATGGGTTAACCGCGACGAAGTGATAGCAGAATTAGAAAGTGAAAAAGCAACTTTTGAAGTGAATGCTGAACAAGCAGGTATTTTATTTCATAAGGCAAAGGAAGGAGATAGTATTTTAATTGGTGACGTATTAGCGGATATCGACGAAACAGCACCTAAGCCAGCGCAAGCCGAAACGCCTGCTGCACCAGAAGCTCCGAAAGCAGCTGATGAAAGCGGAAAAGTTACTACTTCAGCTGCTCCTGCAAGTCAAGCGCCTGTAACATCGGTTCCGAATAATGTAAAAGCAACACCAGTAGCTGCGGCTATTATTGCAGATAAAAAAGTTGACACTGCTCAAATTAAAGCAAGTGGTTACGCAGGTAAGATTACAAAAGTGGATGTGTTAGATGCTTTGAATAATCCAGGTAAGATTCAATTTACTGGACAGGAATTATTTTCTCGCAATGTGCGCCCAGAGAAAATGAGCAACCTAAGAAAAACAATTAGCCGTCGTTTAGTGGAAGCAAAAAATACCACTGCGATGTTAACTACTTTTAACGAAGTAGATATGACTGCGATTATGCAAATTAGAAAGCAGTTTAAAGATAAATTTAAAGAAGCGCATGGCGTGAATTTAGGTTTTATGAGCTTCTTCGCAAAAGCATGTGCTATTGCCTTAACAGAATGGCCTACTGTAAATGCATTTATTGATGGAGATCAATTATTGTATCATGACTATGCCGACATTAGTATTGCAGTTAGTACACCAAGAGGTTTAACCGTGCCTGTAATTAGAAATGTAGAAAGCCTTAGTATGGCAGAGATTGAAAAAAGTGTAGTGGTGTTAGCTGGCAAAGCAAGAGATTCAAAATTAACCACCGAGGATTTAACAGGTGGTACTTTCACCATCACCAATGGGGGTGTATTTGGTAGTTTAATGAGTACGCCCATTATTAATATCCCACAATCTGCTATTTTAGGTATGCATAAAATACAGGACCGTCCAATGGCCGTGAATGGGGAAGTTAAAATTTTACCAATGATGTATTTGGCATTAAGCTATGACCACAGAATTATTGATGGT
>CANHIR010000163.1 GCA_947461015.1 Bacteroidota bacterium
AAAGTATAAACTACAAAGAATTGGCCCCATGTTTAAAAACTTGTACAAACTATTGGTGGATGCCAGCTATAGATAAACAACATTATGGAAACACAAAAAAATGTATTTTATAATGTCATGCTGGCGGTGTCTCAGGTGTTGTTTCCGATGCTCACTTTTCCATACTTAGCAAGGGTTTTAGGTCCGTCACATGTAGGGTTAATAAATTTTGCCGAAAGCTTTGCCAGGTACTTTGTACTAGTTGCAGCAGTTGGTATACCTATTTATGGCGTAAGAGAAGTAGCTAAGCTGCAAAATAATAAACAGGCATTAAGTAAGCTTTTTGTTGAAATATTTTTAATAAACCTAATAACCACTCTATTGCTTTCTATTGTATATTTTTTTATTATAGTAAGTGTTAACAAGTTGAGTAGTGAAGGCGTTTTATTTTATTGGTCTTTGCTGTTTTTTTTCTTACAAGTATTTTTACTTGAATGGTTTTTTACAGGGCTTAATCAGTTCAAATTTGTAGCGTTAAGGTTCTTTTTTATTCGCTTGCTATTTATCATTGGCGTATTTACGCTCATTAAATCAAGTGCCGATTATTTATTATATATGCGCATGCAAGTGTTGCTTAATCTTTTATTAGGAATTGTAAACATTTATTATGTTTTAAAATTAGTAGATATTAATAAAATAACATTAACCTCACTTAATTTAAAAAAACACTTTAAGCCATTACTTTTGTTATTTCTTACTATATTTTTTATTAGCATTTACTTACAATTAGATACAGTAATACTAGGTTTTTTAACTGATAGTGAAAGTGTTGGATATTATGCTTCGGCATTAAAACTCAATAAAATACTTATTGCTGTATTTGCTGCTATTTCAGCAGCAATGTTTCCAAAAATGATGAATTTGTTGCAGGACAAAAACGTGGAAGCTTTTAATAAAATGATTCAAGATTGTTTTTATGTAATCATTAGTCTTAGTATACCAACAGCTTTGCTTGTACTTTTGTGTGCGCCAGAAATTGTAGAAATATTATTTGGTTCTAATTTTGAACGTGCAATTATACCTTTACAAATTACAGCTCCTATCATTGTAATAGTGAGCTTGTCTACCATTTTTGGATTTCAAATTTTAAGCGCATTGTCTAAAGATAGATCCATTTTAAAGTCTGCAATTTTTGGGACTTTAATAAGTGTGGTTTTTACTATTTTGTTTGTGCAACAATTTAAAGAAATTGGAGAGGCAATTACCATTTTAATTACCGAACTGGTTGTATGTTCAAGTTTTATTTATTTTTCTAGAAAACATTTTAGCATAAGTAAGTTCAGTTTAATTTTATTTCATCAATTAATTGCTATACTACCATTAATAATTTGTGTATTTGCCATTAAATATTTAGTAATAAATATATACATTCGTTTAATATATGTAAGTTTAATTTCATTGGCTTGGTATATTGTTTTACATTATTTTATTTTACCAAATAGTGTGTTAAAAACACAGTTTCTAAAATTAACACGCAAGTAGTTAAAATCTTGATAAATTATTATCTATATTTGTAATATGAACAATGTTTCTATTAAACATATATCCTTTTTAAACTTTAGCAAAAAAGCATTTATTGTTATGCTTGCTTGCTTTTTAATTAATACTTCTACATCGGCTCAAATTGTAAATACAAATAGGGATGTAAAAAAAATTGGCACTTTCTTTAAAAATATTGGATCAAACATAAAGTTGCCAAAATTTTCAAAAATTAATTTTAAGAAAAAGGACCAAAAAAATACGGATACCGTTAAACCAGTTAAGATTGTTAAAATTGAAAAAATAAGACCAGCTCAAACATCAAAAATAAAAGTAGTTCTGCCTAAAATAAACTTTAACAATGTCCATTTATGGAAAAGAAAATCTAATGGACTTGGTATTTCAAATCACAAATTAAATGTGTTAAAGAAAAACAAGGAAAGACAAATTAGTGATCAAATTGAAACATTGGATTTTAATTTACAAAAGCTAGAAGAAAAGAAATTAGACATTCTAGAAACTAAAAATGATCTATTAAAGGATTTAGCAGACTTAAGAACACAAGACTCCTTGAAAAGTATTTTAGCTTTTGATATCATTGATGCGAATACCAAAGAGGAGCCATTGTTTACCATACCTGTAGGTTTTACGGATATGGATGAGCAAGTTAGAAATTTAATATTATTAGGTAAATTACCGAATGATAATACTTTAACCAATAGGCCATATTTTACAACCAATAAACAATCGCTTAATAAAATAGTTTCTTTAATAGATAGTAATTTGAACTATGAAGGAGAGTTGTACTCAAAACATAAAATTAATATTAGTTTATTGCCTTTAAGTTTCACGCAAAAAATTACTACAGACCATCCCTATGGCGGTAATGATGGATCTATGTCACTTTCAAAAGGTTATCAATTTCAGGTGAGTACAGGTGTATTTGTAAAATTAGGCCATTTAAAAATACAATACCGTCCTGAATATATAAGTACCGCTAGTGACAAATATAAAACCGATTACTATTGGGGAGCAGTAACGCCTTCCTATAAAAAATTTACTTTAGGACAATCAAGTATTAGATATGATATAGGCAAATTAACAGTAAGTGCAGGAACAGAAAATTTATGGTGGGGACCAGGTATTCACAATTCCATATTAATGAGTAATAATGCCCCTGGTTTTTTTCATTATAGTTTCCAAACCAACCGACCCATTAAGAACTTTTTAGGTACATTCCAATTCCATATTATTGGAGCTACTTTAACCAAGGACTCCTTACAAGGTTTTGAAAACAAAGCTTTAAAACCGCTCAATTTTAATAGAGGCGATAGGTATTTAAATGCTTTGGCTATTGACTATTCGCCCTCTTTTATAAAGAACGTAACTTTTGGTGTGAACCGCTCCATTCAAACTTACGCTGCTTCTAATGTTAGTGGGTTGATATTAAATAAATTACCAGCCTTGGGTGCATTTTTTGGAGCAACCGCTGCAGCAAGTGATACTTTTCCAAGGGATCAATTGGTTTCAATTTATTCTAGGTGGTTTTTCCCAAAGGATCATGCAGAGTTATATTATCAGTTTGCTTATAACGACGCAAAGGAAAATTTCAGAGATTTAGGTTTGGATATGTCTCACTCTACGGCTTATATATTAGGGTTTAAAAAACTATTCACCTTGCCTAAACAACAATATTTGGACTTAAATGTGGAGGCTTTAAAACTTTCTCAAACCCCAAGCTATTTACACCGTAATGCAGGAAATTTTTATGAACATAGTACAATTACTGAAGGCTATACGCATCAAAATCAAATCATGGGAACTGGATCAGGCTTCGGCAATAATGTGCAAATTATTGCATTAAGTTATAATGAACGTTGGAATAAACTAGGCTTCATGTTTAAACATATTGCCAATAATCCCATGTCATTGGTAAGTGGAGTAAATGACCTTGGTTTAAGAACCACTAAATGGGACGATTATGCTTATGGGTTACAAAGTAGGTACAGATATAAGAATATACTTTTTAATGCCAATTTTGAATGGATACATTCCAGAAATTATTTATGGAAGAACGGAAATATGGCGGGCAACTTTTTTGCGTATATAAACACTGTTTTTTTATGGTAAAAAAAATAACATTTATTTTTATACTTTTTGTTACCATAAAAAGTAGTGCACAAAATGCTTTATTGGACGATATTAAGCTAACCGATTATTTTAGAAATAAGCAATTAATTGGTAATGCGCAGGACAGTGAATTGGTTAAGCAATACTCCTTTTTAGTGAGAAGTACTAGTTATTATCAATACTTAGCTTACCCAAAATCAGCCTATAAGAAAGGTATATATATTAGCAATTTTCAATTTAGTAATAACTTTCAAAACAATTCTGATTTACCTATAAGTTATAACGATGGTAATATGATCCCAGCCAAGGGGTTTCAGGAACGTTATAGTGTTGGTGCCAACATAAAGTGGAAGGCATTAGAATTAAATATTCAACCTGAATTTATTAGAGCCGAAAATGTAAGACAAGAGGTTTTTAATGGAAACAGGCTAGACAATAACTGGTGGACACGTTATTTTTATATGGTTCAAAACAATGTTGACGATTATAGACGCTTTGGTGCTGAAGCAATAAATAAGTTTTATTTAGGACAATCAAAATTCGCCGTAAACATTGATAAATTTGCTGTGGGGG
>CANHIR010000164.1 GCA_947461015.1 Bacteroidota bacterium
AAAATTAAAAAACATACACCCAGGAGATGTCTTAAAAGAAGAATTTCTTACACCGTTAAGAATAAGTGCTTATAGACTATGCATGGATATTGGAGTACCTCAAACAAGAATATCTGAAATACTAAAAGGAAATCGAAGTATAACTGCAGATACTGCTTTGAGACTTTCAAAGTACTTTGGTAATACACCAAACTTTTGGTTAGGACTTCAAAATGATTTTGACATTGAAGAAGAACTACTGTTAAAAGGATCTGACCTAAAGCTTATTAAAAGATATTCGCCGAATTAAAGAAAAATGATCTAGGTTGATTCAGTAGTCAAGGAATCCTTGACTACTGACTTTATTATAAAACCTTGCCTTTTTGAACTATTCGGTAATTCCGAACTGTTCAATTGTGGGTAAAAATTAGTTTCACTTTCGGGCAACTTTGATTAATTTAGTATATGGATTTGAACTACCGAGTAATCCTCGGATGTCTAGGCCAATTGTATCTTCTTCAAACTTTACTTCTACATTTATTTCATTGTTTTCTCCTTTGAAAATTTACTAAGCTTAATTGAGCCCTATTGCTTCCCATATACTTTTGCAATAGCCAGTTTTCTAGCCATTACCCACTTTTCCCATTCAAATCCAACCATAAACCCCTAACCCCCATTTTAACTTAAAATTTGAGGTTTTAGAGGAATAAACTAATTTTACTTATACATACAAACATTAGTTTAATGGATAGCATATTAGTGATTGGCGCGGGAGGTCAATTAGGAACAGAGCTTGTAAAAGCTTTAGCCCAAAAATTCGGAAATGAAAATATAATTGCAACTGATTTTCAAGATGCAGTGAAGCAAAAGTTTGATTACTGTTCCTTTCAAACTTTAAACGTAATGGATAAGCAAGCCTTGGAAAAGATAGTTGAAAAAGAAAAAGTGACGCAAATTTATCATTTGGCAGCCATCTTATCGGCATCGGGGGAAAAGCATCCATTGCAAGCATGGGATTTGAATATGAGTGGCTTGTTAAATGTTTTAGAAGTTGCACGGGATCATAAAATTGAAAAAGTATTTTGGCCAAGTTCCATTGCCGTTTTTGGTCCACATTCCGACAAACATAATACCCCACAACAATCTTTTAAAGATCCGAATACTGTTTACGGTATTTCAAAACTAGCAGGAGAACATTGGTGTGAATATTATTTTAATAAATATGGCGTTGATGTTAGAAGTGTTAGGTATCCTGGTTTAATTGGATATAAATCCTTAGCGGGCGGTGGCACAACGGACTATGCAGTAGATATTTATCACAAAGCAATAAACGAAGAAAAATTTACTTGTTTTTTAAGTGAACATACTTATTTACCAATGATGTATATGGAAGATGCCATTAATGCTACCTTACAATTAATGGATGCACCAAAGGAAAATATTAGCATTCGAACAAGTTACAATATTGCGGGCATTAGTTTTTCACCTGCTGAAATTTACCAAAGTATACTACCCTACTACCCTCAATTTAAAATTGAATATCAACCCGATTTTAGACAACAAATTGCCGACAGTTGGCCAAATAGCATTGACGATAGTATGGCAATCGCCGACTGGCATTGGAAACCTGCATTCGATTTAAACGCAATGACAGCAGTTATTTTAAAGCATCTACCACTATATTTTAATTATAAAGCACATAAATAAACAGTATGTACGATCAATTCAAACCATTTTTGACAAAAGAATTAGCATCCATCAAAGAAGCTGGACTGTATAAGAAAGAAAGAGTGATTACTTCTTCGCAAGCAGCTGAAATTACAATACAAGGAGGCGAGCATGTTTTAAATTTTTGTGCAAATAATTATCTGGGTTTATCCTCGCATCCAAAAGTAATTGAAGCAGCAAAAGCAGCTATTGATTCACACGGATTTGGGATGTCTTCGGTTCGTTTTATTTGTGGTACACAAGACATTCATAAAACCTTAGAAGAAAAAATTTCTACTTTTTTGGGTACAGAAGACACCATTTTATATGCCGCTGCTTTTGATGCAAACGGCGGAGTTTTTGAACCTTTGTTTGGCGAAAAAGATGCTATTATATCGGATGCTTTGAATCATGCATCTATCATTGATGGAGTTAGACTTTCAAAGTCTTTGCGATATAGATATGAGCATAATTCTATGGAAGACCTAGAATTAAAATTAAAAGAAGCGAATGCAGCAGGCGCTGTTCAAAAAATTATTGTTACGGATGGCGCTTTCTCAATGGATGGGACCATTGCTCAATTAGATAAAATTGTGGAACTCGCCGAAAAATATGAAGCTTTAGTAATGACGGACGAATGTCATTCCACTGGTTTTTTAGGTAAAACGGGAAGAGGTGTACATGAATTAAAAGGTGTAATGGGCAAAGTAGATATTATTACAGGTACTTTGGGAAAAGCATTGGGTGGTGCTTCTGGTGGATTTACTTCCGGCAAAAAAGAAATAATTGATTTATTAAGACAACGTTCAAGACCCTACTTATTTTCAAATACATTGGCACCATCCATTACCGGCGCTTCCATTGCTGTTTTTGATTTATTATCAGAAACAACAGCGCTAAGAGATAAACTTGAGGCCAACACAATCTATTTTAGAGAAAAAATTACCGCTGCGGGTTTTGATATCAAACCAGGCACACATCCAATTATCCCAATTATGTTATACGATGCCGTGGTATCTCAAAAAATGGCAGAAAAGTTATTAGAAAAAGGGATTTATGTAATTGGATTTTATTACCCTGTTGTTGCAAAGGGCCAAGCAAGAATTAGAGTGCAAATTTCTGCAGCGCATACCACTGCGCATTTGGATCATGCCATTCAAGCATTTGTAGCGGTAGGTAAAGAATTGGGTGTAATAAAATAAGTTTATACAAACCCCATTACAAATTATGATTAATAAAAAAGTTGCTAACGCAGAAGAAGCGATTGTAGATATCAAAGACGGAGACACCCTTATGTTGGGTGGGTTTGGCTTATGTGGTATCCCAGAAAAATGTATTGCGGCTTTGGTGCATAAAGGCATTAAAAATCTTACCTGCATTTCAAATAATGCAGGGGTAGATGATTTTGGCATTGGATTAATGTTGCAACAAAAGCAAGTAAAAAAAATGATTGCTTCTTATGTAGGCGAGAATGCAGAATTTGAGCGACAATTACTTTCAGGAGCATTGGATGTTGAATTAATACCACAAGGCACACTAGCATTTAGATGCATGGCTGCTGGTTATGGGATGCCTGCAATTTTTACGCCGGCGGGTATTGGAACAGAAGTTGCAATTGGGAAAGAAGTTAGGAATTTTAATGGGAAAGATTACTTATTAGAAAAAGCATTTGAAGCCAATTTTGCAATTGTAAAAGCATGGAAAGGCGACACTGCTGGTAACTTAATATTTAAAGCTACTTCACGCAATTTTAATACAGTAATGGCAATGGCTGGTAAAATAACCATAGCAGAAGTAGAAGAGTTGGTGGAACCTGGCGTATTGGATCCGAATCAAATTCATGTACCAGGTGTTTATATACATAGAATTTTTCAGGGCAATGACTATGAAAAGCGAATTGAAAAGAAAACAATCTCTAAATAATTAAAGAATCAAACTGTTATTTCATGCTAGATAAAGAAGCCATTGCTAAAAGAATTGCCAAAGAAATACAAAATAATTCCTACGTGAATTTGGGTATTGGCATTCCTACCTTGGTAGCAAATTACATCCCGCAAAATATTAATGTTTGTTTTCAATCAGAAAATGGACTCTTAGGCATGGGGCCCTTTCCTTCGGAAGCCGAAGTGGATGCCGATTTAATTAATGCTGGCAAACAAACCATCACCATGTTACCTGGTGCCGCTATATTTGATTCTGCTATGAGCTTTGGTATGATACATGCTCAAAAAATTGATTTAACGATTTTAGGTGCTATGGAAGTTTCTGAAAATGGGGATATCGCCAATTGGAAAATACCTGGCAAAATGGTTAAAGGAATGGGTGGTGCTATGGATTTAGTTGCCTCTGCAAAAAATATTATTGTAGCCATGCAACATGTAAACAAAGCGGGAGAAAGTAAATTATTGCCTGCTTGCACATTGCCGCTTACAGGCATTAGATGTGTTAAAAAAATTGTGACGGAGCTTGCCGTTCTTTCCATTCTACCAGAAGGAGGATTTAAATTGTTAGAAAGAGCACCCGGTGTTTCG
>CANHIR010000165.1 GCA_947461015.1 Bacteroidota bacterium
CATGGACCAGCTACAACTTGGGGTAGAGAAAAAAAAGCGAATGCCTATATTCTGCATATTCTAAATGGATTGTAGATTTAGTTAACAATTTGATAACCTCCCACCCTAATAAGGTTATGCTTATTAAGACTTACTTTTGAACACATAATACCTATGGAAACCAATCCGATTAAAATATTAATAGCAGACGACGAGCCTGATATCATTGAAATTATCAGTTTCCATTTAGCAAAAGTAGGCTTTGAAGTAATCACCGCTAAAGACGGTAGTGAAGCCATAGAAAAAGCACAACAACATACGCCCGACTGCATCATCTTAGACATTATGATGCCAAAGAGAAACGGTTTTGAAGTATGTGAATTTTTAAGGAGTAATAAGCAATTTGACAAAACCCTTATTGTATTGTTAACTGCACTTAATGATGAGGCTTCTCATATTAAAGGCCTAGAATTAGGGGGTGATGATTTCATTAACAAGCCCATTAGTCCTAAGGTATTGGTGAGTAGAATTACTGCCTTATTTAGAAGAATATTGCCAACGAATACCGAAAATAAAACTATTCAAGTTAGAGATCTAACCATAGATCCTGTGCAATATAAAACTATACTAAAAGGCGAGGTTTTCAACTTAGCTAAAAAGGAATTCGAACTTTTATTCTTACTTGCTGAACAGCCAGGTCGTGTTTTTTTACGCAATGAAATTCTTTCTCAAGTTTGGGGCAACGATGTTATTGTTGGGGATAGAACCATTGACGTCCACATTCGAAAAATTAGAGCCAAATTAGGCATTGATTGCATTACTACTGTAAAAGGTGTTGGATATAAATTCAATTACTAGGCAACCCCATTATTTGTAAGAATAAACTAACTTCGTAGTGCCCTACAGCACTTATTAAGTATATGTTCAAAGAAAAAAACTTATCTCCCAAACAACTAGCTGCGCTCACTGCCTTACTATTGTCAAGTATTATTGGATTAAGTGTTTTTGTCTTGTTTGCCGATGTTAAAATTTTAATTGCCTACTTTTTAGCTTGTTTTATAGTTATTTATTTTATCCTATACCAAATTTTAGAATTTTTCATTTACAGAAAAATAAAACTCATTTATAAACTTATTTCTTCCACAAAGGCTACCAAAAGAGAGGAAGCATATCAAAAATATATTCTTCCTCAAAAAGGGATGGATGATGTGAGAGAAGACGTTGAAGCATGGGCTGCTCAACAGACCGAACAAATTCAGCAACTCCAATCCAATGAAGCATTTAGAAAAGAATTTTTACAAAATTTATCTCATGAAATAAAAACACCCATTTTTGCCATTCAAGGTTACTTGGAGCTTATTGCGGATGGCGCAATGGATCAGCCAGAGATTGGTAATAAATTTATTAATCAAGCCCAAGCCAATGTGCAAAGATTAGTAGGACTTTTAAATGACGTAGATGTAATTACGAATTTAGAAATTAACAAAGAGCCCATTCTTAAAACATCTTTTATTATTCAAGACCTTATTAATGAAGTAGCGCATAACTTAAGTGTAAAATGGTTGAAAAAAAATATTCAATTTCAATATAAAAAAGGAAGCGATACGCCTGTTACCGTTTTTGCAGACCGAAATAAAGTATACCAGGTATTGGTGAATATCATTTCTAATGCTTCAAAATATGGCAAAATAGATGGGCATATTATTGCGAGCATTTACAAAATTGAAGATGAAAAAATTTTAATTGAAATTAGCGACGACGGTATTGGTATCGCCGAAGAACATATTCCAAGACTATTTGAACGCTTTTACCGTACCGATGATGCTAGAAGCCGAGAAATTGGTGGCACAGGACTTGGACTAGCTATTTGTAAACACATTATTGAAGCGCACACTGAAACATTGCATGTGCGAAGCACTTTAAATGTAGGAACCACCATTGGATTTACACTAGCTTCCAAAGCATAATTCCATTTATTGTTGTTTTTTCGTTTCTTTGTATTCTAAATTTTTTTAATGCAGACAATACTAGTTACAGGAGGTTGTGGATATATTGGCGCACATACCATTGTAGATTTAATTGAACATGGATTTGAGGTAATTTCTGTAGATAATTTATCCAGGGCTTCCGATAATTCATTATTGGGTATTGAAAAAATTACAGGCAAAAAAATAAAAAATTACAAGGTTGATTTAACCGACAAAAATGCTACTGAAAATATTTTCATTGAAAACCCATCTATTATTGGCATTATTCATTTTGCAGCATACAAAGCAGTTGGCGAATCGGTGGAAATGCCATTAGATTATTACGATAATAATTTATTTTCATTAGTGCATCTTTTGCAATTAGCCGTAAAATACAATACAAAGCATTTTATTTTTTCTTCTTCTTGTACTGTATATGGCAATCCTGATAAAATTCCTGTTACGGAGGATACTCCACTACAAACCGCCGCTTCTCCTTACGGTGCAACCAAGCAAATGGGAGAAACCATTGTGAGGGACACGGCATTCACCTACCCATTGTCAACTATTTTATTAAGGTATTTTAATCCAGTGGGTGCACATCCTAGCACCGCCATTGGTGAATTGCCAATAGGTCGTCCTCAAAATTTAGTACCAGCCATTACACAAACAGCCATTGGCAAATTGCCCACCATGCAAGTACATGGTTCTGATTATGATACCAGAGACGGAAGCTGTATTAGAGACTATATCCATGTATGCGATATTGCACATGCCCATACATTGGCATTGCAATTTTCAATAAAAAATAATAAAGAAAAATCCTGCGAAGTATTTAATCTTGGTACTGGAAATGGCATTACTGTTTTGGAAGCCATCCATGCATTTGAAAAAGTAAGTGGTGTTAAATTAAACTATGAAATGGGTCCACGCAGAGCAGGTGATATTGTTTCTATTTATGCAAACAATGATAAAGCCGTAACTCAGTTAGGCTGGAACTGCAAATACGGTTTAGAGGAAATGATGTTGACTGCTTGGCAGTGGGAACAAAGCTTATCTTAATGCTGTACCAACATTTTTTCGGCATTCTCTGCCATTTGCAAGGCTTCAATAAATTCTTCTATTTCTCCATTCACCACAGCATCCAAATTATATGAAGTAACATTCACGCGATGGTCCGTAACACGTCCCTGTGGCCAGTTATAGGTTCTTATCTTTGCACTACGGTCACCCGTACTTACCAATGTTTTACGATGTCTTGAAATTTCATCCTCTTGTTTACGTACTTGTTCTTCAAATAATTTAGTACGCAACATACCCATTGCTTTCTCACGGTTACCTAACTGGGAACGTTCTGTTTGACAAATAATTACAGTACCCGTTGGGATATGCGTTAACATCACTTTGGTTTCTACTTTGTTTACGTTTTGTCCACCCGCACCACCACTTCGCGCCGTTTCCATTTTCACATCCGCAGGATTCAATACAAAATCTACTTCCTCTGCTTCAGGCATTACTGCAACAGTTGCTGCCGATGTATGCACACGACCTTGTGTTTCTGTACTTGGAACACGTTGAACACGGTGCACACCGCTCTCAAATTTCATGGTCCCATAAACATCCTCGCCGGTTACTTCTAAAATTACTTCCTTGTAACCACCAACCGATCCTTCGCTCTCACTTGCAATGGCTACTTTCCATCCTTTCTTTTGACAGTATCTTGTATACATACCCAATAAATCGCCCACAAATAAACTTGCTTCATCGCCGCCTGTTCCGGCACGTAATTCTATGATTGCATTTTTATCATCCTGCGGATCTTTAGGAATCAATAATTTAGTCAACTCTTTTTCTAAG
The DNA here is from genome assembly GCA_947461015.1 of Bacteroidota bacterium. GTDB lineage: Bacteria > Bacteroidota > Bacteroidia > Chitinophagales > Chitinophagaceae > Sediminibacterium. Next base: position 3,804 of record CANHIR010000165.1, read on the forward strand.
GTCTCTTTTTCTTCTTCCAATGCTGGCAATTCCATTTTAGCCAATTCACGCATGTCTGCATCATCACCATTTAAAGACTCTTTGGCAAATTTATGTTCATCCAACACTTTCACATATCTTAAATAGGGCTGTACAATTTTTTCCAAGGAGCGGTATTCCTTACTCATCTTACCAAACTCAGTTTGGTTATTAATGATCTCAGGATTGGTCAAAGCCACCCCTACCTGGTCAAATCTGGCTTTTATGGCTTCTAATTTGTCTAACATAGTCGTATTTCTGTGCGCAAAAATAGCTATTTTAGTTGTCAATTAAAACA
>CANHIR010000166.1 GCA_947461015.1 Bacteroidota bacterium
CCCAATACATATCACTGGTACCATGCGTTGGTTGAACCGAAGGGATAATACTGTTGTCTCCAAACAAATGAAAATCTGCTGGATTTACAATTTGAGCATGTTCAATTCTCCAACGTTTATCGTTCTTGCCTTTTAAATATTTAGCATACACATTTAAAATTGTGCGATTGGCACTATCCCCAATGGCATGCGTACACATTTGAAAATCTGTATTGATTAACTTCGCCGCAATTGAATCAAAATGTGCGGGGCTACTTAATAAGAACCCAGACCAATCTGGTTTGTCACTATAGGGATGTATTAAGCAAGCACCTCTACTTCCTAAAGCGCCGTCTCCATATACCTTTACGCCTTTAACGGATAAACGATCCGTAACATATCCACCCCCTGTAAAATATTTTGAAGTATAAGATGCTGGTTTATCACTTAGCATTACATACAAGCGCATTTTTAAATCATTGCTCTTTTGCAAAGCATCTATTTGGTCAATGTCTTCCGGACTTAATCCACAGTCTGTAATAGTGGTTAATCCAGTTGCAAAACAATTTTGTTGCGCAGTTGTTAACCAATCCTTGTAATCTTTTTGAGTGGCTGCTGGTACATGTCTTTCTACCATACCCACTGCATTATCTATAAGTAATCCAGTTAATTTTCCTTCTTGCATGGTAAACTGTCCGCCTACTATGCTTTGACCTGGTTTTACACCAGCAAGGTTCAATGCAAAATCATTCGCAATACTTGCATGACCATCTACCCTTTCTAATAATATAGGACGGTCAGGAAACAAAGCATTCAATTCCGCATTGGTAGGAAATTGTTTACCTGGAAAACGATTTTGATCCCAGCCTCTTCCTTTTATCCATCCCTTGCCTGGATGTTTTGCTGCAAAATCTTTCACACGCGTTATTACTTCTTCCCAACTGGATACAAACATTAAATCCACTGCATACAAGGACTGACCATATCCCAGAAAATGCGCATGTGCATCAATAAAACCTGGATACACTGCAGCACCCTTTGCGTCTACTAAACTATCCGACTTATACTCCTTTAATATTTCGTCATTGGTACCTATGGCCACTATTTTTCCATCCTGTACAGCCATAGCTTCTGCGGTAGCAAAATCATTATTAACGGTATAGATTTGTGCATGGTGCACAATTAAATCCACTCTTTGATTGATACATGAACTGCACAAGAAAATAAGTGCAATCGCATAAATATTACGCATAGTAAAAGTTTAGAAAATAAAAATAACGAATTAGTTCAACAATTCGCAAGGCTTTAAGCCTGTATGCTTTTTAAATGCTGCCGAAAAGTGAGAAATAGAAGAATACCCCAACAAGGCAGACACATCGGTAACACTTAATGCTTTTTCATACAATAAATATTTAGCATGTTCCATTCTTTGCTGTTGATAGAAATCAAATATGGTGGTACCAAATACTTCTTTAAACCCTTTCTTTAAATAACATTCATTCATGGCCACTTTACGGCTTAACTCCTTTATGGTAATTGGATCTCCTATGTGTTGTAATAAAAACTCGCGCGCTTGATAAATGCTTTCTTTACCGCGATCGTCTGCTAAAAATTTACAAGTAAACCCTTCTTCTTTTTCATCCTCTAATATTACATCCAAGCTTTGTAATAACAACTCATGGATTTTTGCATTGATAAAAATATTTTCCAAAGAACCACTGTAACTATGGTTTAAAACACTATCCAATGTGTTTCTCTTGCGTACACTTAATGGAAATATTTTTGTAAATGCATTTGGGTGTTTAAATGCCAGCACTTCGTCCTTGGTAGTAGTTAATTTTACATTATGTAAAAACTGATGCAAAAAAGTTGCAGTGAAATGGAAAGAAAAAACGTCCACTGTTCTTGATGGACCTGCGCAATCCTCGGTTGGCAATTGATTGCAATTACCACAAAGTTTATTGTCACAAAAACGATTGCCTGCTATACAAAAACGTAATTCTAAAAAATTTTCCTTTGGATGTGCCGCATTGTAATGGTAAACAAACATGCCTGTATCCTCTGTGGTCCATCTATCCTGTGCAGCATATCGGCGTATACTATATTGAGTAGATCCCGGAATATGCTGGTCCTTATGCCAAAGCAATGCCATTCCGTTGAATTCAGAAGGCCTGTTGGCATATTTTAGGATATCAAGTGCTTGCATATGAATGTAAAATTAATATATAAACACTAAAGGGCACCATAAGGTTCATTTAATAGAGAAAGATCCTTCAAAAAAATGACCAAATGATGACAAATTTCGACTTCAAATAGCAAAAAAGACAAGCCTGCTTCGATACTGAAAAACAATGCCCCATAAAGGCCATTTTTAGCCTCATTTTGGGCCTCAAAATAATTCACAAGATCTTGAAATTGGGGATAACTAAAAGGGCTTCAGCACGCTGTCTAACTGCTTAATTTTCTTAAGTTTGTATGCGTTTGAAACGCCCTATAAAACAAAAACATTTCTCTTTATGTCAGAAGATTTACAATCCCCAGATTCAGCCGAAAATAAGAATTACGGTGCCGATAGTATACAGGTATTAGAAGGCTTGGAGGCGGTACGAAAAAGACCCGCTATGTATATTGGTGATGTAGGCTCTAAAGGTTTACACCACTTAGTATACGAAGTAGTGGACAACTCAATTGATGAAGCATTGGCGGGCTATTGCTCTCACATTGAAGTAACCATACACAAAGACAATTCTATCAGTGTGCAAGACAATGGTCGTGGTATTCCAACAGCGATGCACTCTAAAGAAAAAAAGTCGGCATTAGAAGTAGTTATGACGGTGTTACACGCAGGTGGTAAGTTTGATAAAAATACCTACAAAGTATCGGGTGGTTTACACGGTGTGGGTGTGAGTTGTGTGAATGCATTAAGTACTAAATTATTAGTGACGGTTCAAAGAGAAGGTAAAATATTTGAGCAAGAATATTGCATTGGTGCACCTCAATATGCTGTGCGTGAAACTGGTACAAGTGATAAAACAGGAACGCATGTGCACTTCTGGCCAGATGCCACAATTTTCCAAGAAACGGTTTACAAAAAAGAAATATTAGAAGGTCGTTTACGTGAATTGTCTTATTTAAATAAGCGCATTAGTATCACCTTAACCGACTTAAGAGAATTAGGAGAAGATGGACAACCTTACACCAATAATTTTTATAGCGAAGGCGGTATTATTGAGTTCGTTCAAATGTTGGATAAGAATGCGAACAGAAATCCAATCATTAGTTCCCCATTGTATGTAGAAGGTTTAGATGAAACTTCAAACGTAATGGTGGAAGTTGCGCTAACTTATAACGATGACTTTAAAGAAAACATTTTCTCTTACGTTAACAATATCAATACCATTGAAGGAGGTACACACGTTACCGGTTTTAGAACTGCCTTAACCCGTGTATTTAAAAGCTATGGGGATAAGGAAGGATTGTTTGATAAAGCAAAAGTGACCGTTGAGGGCGATGACTTTAGAGAAGGATTAAGTGCCATCATTTCTGTGAAAGTACCAGAACCTCAATTTGAAGGTCAAACCAAAACGAAATTAGGAAATAGCGAAGTAAGTGGTGTTGTGCAAACCACCGTAGGACGTGCATTAGAAGCTTATTTGGAAGAAAATCCAAAAGAAGCCAAGTACGTTATTTCAAAAATTATATTAGCTGCCCAAGCACGTGTTGCTGCAAAGAAAGCACGTGATATGGTGCAAAGAAAAACAGTATTAAGTGGCGGTGGTTTACCTGGTAAATTGGCCGACTGTTCTGAAAGAGATCCTGAAAGATGTGAGTTATACCTAGTGGAAGGAGACTCGGCGGGTGGTACGGCTAAACAAGGACGCGATAGAAGCTACCAAGCTATTTTACCATTGCGTGGTAAAATCTTGAATGTAGAAAAAGCCATGGAGCATAAAATTTATGAGAACGAGGAAATTAGAAATATGTATACTGCATTGGGCGTTACGGTGGGAACACCAGAAGATCCAAAAGCATTGAACATTGTGAAGCTTCGTTACCATAAGTTAATCA
>CANHIR010000167.1 GCA_947461015.1 Bacteroidota bacterium
AAGCATGGCTTTACTTATGGCGCCTATTCTTCTTTATCACCAAATAGACAAACGGGTATCTTCTCTGCAGAGTCTGCGGTGCGTAATGAGAAAACAGATAGTGCAGTGCAAGAAATTTTACGTGAAATAAATACCATTCGCAATGAAAATGTAGGTGAGAATGAATTAACTAGAATGAAGAATTATTTATCTGGTGAATTTGCACGTTCTTTAGAAAATCCAGCAACCATTGCAGGATTTGCATACAATGTAGCTCGTTATAAAATGCCAGCAGATTACTATCAAAAGTATTTGACCAATTTAGCTGCTGTAGATGCGCAACAAGTGCAAACTGCAGCAAAGGCCATTCTTAATCCAGGACAAATGCATATTGTAATTGTAGGAAATGCAAAACAAATTGCAAAAGGCTTAGACAAATATGGTCCTGTTAAATACTTTGATATTGAAGGCAATGAAATTGCAGCACCAACCGAGGTAAAAGCAGATGCTTCCTTAACACCCAATGTATTAATTGATAAGATTATTGCTGCTGCAGGTGGTAAAGAAGCCATTGCTAGCTTAAAGGATTTACAATTAAAAGGAACGGCCTCTGTAATGGGACAAAATTTAGAGATGTCTCAAACTTATGTATTCCCAGGTAATGCGGTTTCTGTAATGTCAATGGGTGGTATGGCCATTATGAAACAATCTGTTGTGGGTGGCAAATATGCAGTAAGCCAACAAGGAATGGAAGCGCCAATTACTGACGAAGTAAAAGAAGCATTGGATGAAGGCGCAGTAATTATTCCTGAGCAAAATTATATTGCAAAAGGGTATATGTTAAAAATAGTAGGTGGCGAAAAAGTGGAAGGTAAGGATGCTATTGATGTGGAAGTAACTACGCCATCAGGAAAAGTATCTCATCGTTTTTATGACGCCAATACCTATTTATTATTAAAGACTGCAAAGTCTCAGGAAGTACCAGGTAGAGGAACGGTTACCCAACAACAATTTTACAATGCTTACAAAGCGGTAAATGGTGTTCAAATGGCTTCGGAAGAAGTATTGGATATGGGTCAGGTTAAGATTAATGTGAAGTATACCGATATGAAAGCGAACCAAGGCTTGAAGTTAACCGACTTAAAATAAGTCTCAGCGATAAAGTATAAAGCAAAAAAAAGCGCATCCTAGGATGCGCTTTTTTTATTTAATCCCTATTTAGAATCTAATTCCGTAACCAATGTTAAACATAATTCTGTTACCCGTTAAACTAGCGTAGGTATTTGGCTTGTCATTTAAACGGTAAGGGAATATTGCATCTTTGGTTGTAGTGTTCACAATGGTAAAGTCAATAAAACGACGATTGGTTCTATAACCTATGCCACCACTAATACTCATATGTGATGCTTTAATGTCAGCATCTTTGTAAGGAGAACCATAAATTGCGGTTCCTGCTCGCACCATCCAGTTGCTATTTAATTTTAACTCTGAACCAATTTTAATGTTTAAGTTATTTTTGTAAATGGCTTTAGTAGTTTGATTTAGCGCATTGTAGTAATCTGTGCTTTCTCTATCGTAGGTATTTGCATAAAAACGAGTACCCGCATAATTTACCCATTCTATATCAGCACTAATAAAACCTAAAGGTTGTGTAGGTTTATTAGGTACAGCAAAAAAGTAACTACCACTAAAAGTAGCTTTTGTTGGTGTTGCTATTGTATATTCTCTTAAACCAGGATAACCATCATTTAATTCCAATGAACTTGCCGATTGCGTACCAGCATACTTTTCGGTATTGGTGGTCATATCAGAACTTATTTTGTCTCTAAAGGTGATTAATTGAGGCGTGTGCAAAGTGAATCCCAATCTTAAAAAAGATTCAGGTTTATATATGATACCAAATTTTGCACCAATACCCCAACCTCTAGAGCTAAAATTTTCATTAAAAACAAATCCACCAAATTGATTATTAGGATTGCTAGTTGCATCCACTTCGGAGTAAGTTGTGCTTCGATTATAGTTAATCATAGGCATGGTAAAACTTGCACCCATGTATAATTTATCTTCTACATTTCCGCCCCATCCAAAAGCCAATTCATTATAACTGCCTGTAGTTTGTGCATCATATAATTGGTTTACTCCTGTAGAAATGGGTACTAAACTTTGGTAACCAGTAACAGCTCCGTTTGCACCAGCAGTGGTATCCACTAAATAAGTTCTAAAGGCAAGTGAACTTCCAAAAATATAATTGTTTAATGCAGATAATGTGTCTGCACGATCGTTTACCAATTCCTCTAAATATTTTTCAGAAAAACTACTAAAGTTATTGCGACCACTAAAGCTATAACGATTGTTGTAGTCTGCAATCTGATTAAAGGTGATGGAGAAGGCAGAGCTTGTCCAATTGTTTTTCTTACGCCCATCTGCAAACACCATTCCTACTGTACCAAAGTTGGTTCTGCTATTTGTTGTAGTAGAAGTTTTACCTAAATAGTTGAAATTATTTGAGTTGCCCATAAACGTAGGCGTAAACAATAGTTCGCTAGACTTATAAAAACCAAGTCCAGCTGGGTTAATATGATTAGAAGAAAGATCGCCACCCAATGAGCCCATTGCTCCACCCAATGCATTGCTCCTTGCAGTTCCTTTTGGTGCAAACCAAGAAAGTTTTAATGCATCTTCCGGATCCTGTGCATACATTGTTAAACTTGATCCCAATAAGATCAATAAAAATATTTTTTTCATAATTTAATTATTTAAGAACTAGGCCGTTACGTTTTTGTTAATTTGAACGAGGAGGTCTACCACCGCCTGTTGAAGATCCTGAACTATTAAACCCGCCGCTTCTTCCTCCAGTATTTGAGTTGGTATTTGTTGGAGGCGAATAGCTTGAATTATTATTACTAGAATTCGTACTGGTGGTTTTAAATTGGTTATTGTTATTATTATTAAAAGAGCGACTTGGTCTATCCCAACTATTTGCTTCGTTCACATTTGTATTATTGGTAACCACCCTTTTTATTAAAGAACCAAAGTTGTTGTTTAAGTTACTATTGCCTGTGTATCTTGTCGTTCCATTCATTGTATTGGTTGTGTTATTGAAATTACCACTACTTGATTGTCTTCTGTAAGCAGCTAAGCCAGGTGCACTATTTTGTGTAGCTCTAGGATCTTGAAAATGAACTCTGCGAACAGGTAAACCTACACCATAACCAAATCCACCACCATAGTAGTAGGATCCATATGGGTTCCAGTATCCGCCAGCAAAATAGGGGTTCCAACCGCCCCATCCAAATCCACCCCATCCCAATCCACCATAACCAAATCCACCATACCCAAAACCTCCGTAGCCCAATCCACCATAACCAAGGCCTGCATAACCAAAGTCGTTCCAACCCCAACCACTATTATAGAAGGCGCTCATGTATGGAGAATATCCGCCCCATCCAAATCCCATATTCATACCAAATGGATTGAACCATGAGTTTCCGTAAAAACCATTATACCAACTATTCCATCCACCATAAGAAGGGTAATAAGAGTAGTTGTATCTAGGGTCATTCCAATATCCAAAATCATCTATTGCATCCCAACGATTTCTATTGGCCACTTTCAATCTTAAATAACGATCGTCTGGGTAGCTTTGATATTCTTGATAGTCTTCTTCAGACTGATTATCCAATTGATTGTTAGCACGATTGTTATTTGCAGAGGCAACTGTTTTTGTTGATGCTTCCGTACTTGGTGTGTAATACAAGTCGTCGGTTGCTGCAACGGTTGTTTGTTGCAAACTAGTACAACTCGTAGCAATAAAACTAATTAAAACTAAACCTGAAGCCATAAGCTTAAGCGGGGAGTATGTTATTAGCGTTTTCATGTTGAAATAGTTTAGGTTTTTATATGCCCTTAAATTAGCATACATTTGCTACTTCAAAGCTACGAATTATTGTGATATAGGGCTTTTTTCGTAGTTTGTTTTTGATTAAAATTTGTTAAGATTTATTAAAATATGGCAAAGGAATTAACTACAAGGGCACAGGATTACTCGCTATGGTAC
>CANHIR010000168.1 GCA_947461015.1 Bacteroidota bacterium
AACTAATTTGTATTATAAAGTTTTCAATACGTCGTTCATGTTTCTTACTGCATCGGCGCTTTTGTTGAAAGCTGCTTGTTCGTCTGCAGATAAATCCATTTCAACAATCTTTTCCCATCCATTTTTACCAATCACCACCGGTACGCCTAAGCAAATATCGCTTTGGCCGTATTCGCCATTTAAGCTTACGCAACAAGTAAATAATTTTTTCTCATCACGCACAATGCTTTCTACTAAAGCAGCTCCAGCAGCACCTGGTGCATACCAAGCCGAAGTGCCCAATAACTTTGTTAATGTTGCACCACCTACCATGGTATCGTTGATGATGGTTTGTTGTTGCTCCTCACTTAAAAATTTAGTTACTGGAATGCTATTCCAAGTAGCATGCTTAATTAAAGGAATCATAGTAGTGTCACCGTGACCACCTACCACTAATGCATTAAGGTCGGCAGGGCTACAATTTAAAGTAGTGCTTAATTGATATTTAAAACGTGCACTATCTAATGTACCACCCATTCCAATGATTCTATTTTTTGGTAGACCGGTAGACTGCATAGCCAAGTAGGTCATGGTATCCATTGGGTTACTAATTACTATAATAATTGCATTTGGAGAATGCTTTAAAATATTTTCACAAACCCCTTTTACTATACCTGCATTTGTGCCAATTAATTCCTCACGTGTCATACCAGGTTTACGTGGTAAGCCCGAGGTGATTACCACTACATCCGAATTCGCCGTTTTTGAATAATCGTTCGTGCTGCCAGAAATGATGGTATCAAAACCTAATAAAGCGGCAGTTTGCATCATATCCTGTGCCTTGCCTTCTGCAAAACCTTCTTTGATGTCTAATAAGACTAATTCGCTAGCTAATTCTTTACGAGCAATATTGTCTGCACATGTTGCGCCTACTGCACCTGCTCCAACAACGGTAATTTTCATAGGGATGTATTTTTAAATAAAAGGGTAATTTTTACGGGGCAAAGTTAACTATTTAGCACCGATAATTTTCAATAATTCAGGGACTTCAACGCCTGATTCCCAAACTTTAACTAAGCTGTTATTGTTGTAAAGCGCTACAAATGGGGTCATTTTAGGTCTAAAAAAGGAAGGGATTGTAAAAGCAGCATCTCTTCCTATTATGATGTTAGGCTGGCCTGCTAAATTAAACCTAGTTGCAAACTTTTTAATCAAATCCATTTCCCGATAACTATCCCACACAAAAAATACATTTTTGAACTTATCTGCATTTTTGGATAATTCCGTTGCTTCATGTTCACAATGTGAACAGTCAGGGCTAAATATGATATAACATGTATATTTATATTTGGATGGTATATCCTTTTGGGTAGCTTCTTTTCCATCTACAGTGGAAAGACTAAACGCAGGACTTTTTTTATCTCTTAGGTAGGGTGCTGTATTGTCTAAAACTGAATTGGTTACTTGTGCAAATAAGTTGCCGCTATGTGCGATGCAACAAAAAAGGAATACCCATTTAACAAGTGTTTTCATGTGTTTGTTTGTTTGTTTTATTTTTTATCGTCCAACATTCTTTTTTCTTTTGCATCTTGTAAAAAGTCTGACGCAAAAATAAAATTATTTAGCAATTCGTTTTTGCAATAAATAATGTCTTTATTACTTCCTTCCCATTCCTTATTGCCTTGGTGCAGGTATAATATATAGTCTCCAATCTCCATCACACTATTCATGTCATGGGTAACTACAATGGTGGTTATATTGTTTTCGACTGTTAATTCGTGTATTAATTTATCTATTACCATTGATGTTTGTGGGTCTAATCCTGAATTGGGTTCATCACAAAACAAATATTTTGGATTTAATACCAATGCGCGCGCTAATCCTACTCTCTTTTTCATACCGCCACTTAACTCGGCAGGATATTTTTCATTAACACCTTCTAAGTTAACCCTGTCTAATATTTTGTTTACTTTTTCTAACTTCTCCTTTTCCGTTAAAGTAGAAAACATATCTAAAGGGAATTTTACATTTTCTTCAACGGTCATTGAATCATACAAAGCGTTTCCTTGAAAAAGCATTCCAATGCTGTTGCGCAAATCCTTTCTTTCGTCTTTGCTCATGCTAGCCAAATCCACTTTGTCAAAATAAATATCCCCTGCATCGGCTTTTAATAAACCTACAATGCATTTAGTTAAAACTGTCTTGCCACTTCCACTAGCACCAATAATTAAATTGCACATGCCAGGTTTAAACTGAGCAGAAATGTCTTCCAAGACAACCCTGTCGTCAAATTTTTTACTGATATGTTTAATTTCAATCATGCTTATTTATGTAAGGGTAGTTGCAATGAAAGTAAGTCTTCAAAAGTATCTCGTCGGCTAATTAATTTTGAAATACCATCCTCAAATAATACCTGTGCTGGTTTGAATCTTGCATTATAATTACTTGCCATTTCATACCCGTAGGCACCAGCATTGTAAAATACCAAAAAGTCGCCTTCCTGTATGGTTGGAATTTCTCGGTCCCAAGCAAAAGTATCGGTCTCGCAAATATTACCTACCACTGCATACCGTTGTGGAGACGCAGTTGGATTGCTTATGTTATCTATATGATGATAGGAGTCGTAAAACATTGGACGGATCAAATGATTCAATCCCGTGTTTATTCCTGCAAAATGAATATCGCCAGATTGTTTTAACACATTCACGGTAGTTACAAAATAACCGCATTCACTTACCATATATTTTCCTGGCTCAAACCAGGCCATTAATTTTCGGCCATATTTTTCCGATAACCGCATCATTGCCTTGTTCACTTCAGCCCCTAACAAAGCAATGTCTGTGCCTTTTTCATTGGGTTGATAAGGCACTTTAAATCCCCCGCCAAAATCTAGCACGTTCACAGTTGGAAATGATGCAAGTAAAGTATCAAACACTTCGGCAGATTGTAAAAACACAGCAACATCTTTAATTTCACTACCAGTATGGATGTGTAAAGTGGCAATATTTATGTTATACTTTTCTTGAATTTCAATTAATTCATTCAACTGCGTTACAGGAATACCAAATTTACTCTTATCGTGACCAGTGGATATTTTTAAATTGCCACCTGCCATAATATTTGGTCGCACCCGAACACCCACTGGATAACGGTTACCAAATTTTTCGCCAAATTTTTCTAAATTAGATAAGCTATCAATATTTACGTGAATGCCCAAACTCACTGCTTCGTATATTTCTTCAAAGCTTACACTGTTGCTGGTATATAAAATATTTTTTGGTTCGAAACCAACATGCAAGGCCAATTTGGCTTCGTTAATTGAACTACAATCCACATTGCATCCTGAACGCTTCACAACATCTAAAATATGAATATTAGTGAGGGCTTTTGATGCGTAAAAAAAACGTGTATTGTTGCTAGAAAAATGGGAAAGTAAATTTTGATATTGGCTCACAATTTTTTCAGCATGGTACACATACAGTGGAGTCCCATATTCATTTGCAGCCGCCCTTAATTGTTCGTAGGATAAACTTGACTTCATGACACGAAGATACAAATTAGAACTAGGTTCTGTAATTATATCAACTGTATAATTTTTGAAAAAAGGATGAACGAGAATACTGCTATGTTTTAATCGAAAAGGTCGTCTCCTATAGTTCCTCTCCTGCATCAGATGCGTTCGCATCTTCTTCTTCCGGTAAATTTGGGGTTTCTTCCTCGGCGCGCGCCTCGGCAGCTTCGTCCGAAACCTGCTCCAAAACGGAGTTGTCGGTAAAGTCCTCTGGTTTAATAACGGTTGCTTCTACAATCTGATCCGCTAACACTTCCTTGATTTTTGGCAAGTCCTCCGTAGAGTTAATGCCAAAGTAGTCCATGAAGTTTTTTGATGTGGAATATACCAATGGTTTACCTGGTAATAATTCGTTTCTACCGCTAATTACAATCAATTCTTTTTCCAATAATTTTTGGATAGAATAATCGCTGTTCACACCTCTAATAGCTTCCACTTCCCCTTTTGTGATGGGTTGCTTGTATGCAATAATGGCTAAAGATTCTA
>CANHIR010000169.1 GCA_947461015.1 Bacteroidota bacterium
ACGACTACCGTCCAGCTGGAGGAAGATGGCAAAATAATAACCGCAACAATCGTGGCGGACAGGGAGGTGGCCGTGGTCCAGGCGGAGGAAGCAATGGTGGTGGTAGCGGAAGAAACAACAATAACCGCAATTTTAAAAAGCGTTACTAACTAAGATCTTCAATTTCAATTGACTGCAATTCATCTTTTGATGGTGATGAAATACTTCCTAGTCTACGTGATTGTTTTTTTGTGATTGTTTCGAATAAGTTTCTTATATACCTTCCATTATCAAATGCCTTTTCGTTTTTAGTTAATTCGTTTTCAATTATTTTTAAAACAGCATCTTCTACGAGCGGTGAAATTATATAATCATTTTCACTACATAAATTTTCAAAAATTTCAAGTAATTCAAATGCATTGTAATTTTCAAAATATATATGGTTGTTAAATCTTGATTTAAACCCAGGATTTGATTCTATAAAAATATCCATTTGCTCTTTGTATCCTGCCATGATCACAATGAGCCTGTCTCTGTCATCTTCTATTCTTTTAATTAAAGTATTTACTGCCTCTTTGGCAAAAATATCTTCCTGCTTACTAAATAGCGAATAAGCCTCATCTATAAATAAAATGCCATCTAGTGCCTTATCTACAATTTGATTTACTTTAGGTGCAGTTTGTCCTAAATACTCACCCACAAGTTGTGATCTATCCGCTTCAATAAAATGTCCTTTCTTAAGTATGCCTAACTCTTTGAACATTTTAGCTACAATTCTTGCCACAGTAGTTTTACCCGTACCCGGGGGGCCATAAAATACCATATGATGGGTAATAGATTGAGTTTTTAATTTATTGTCTTTGCGATTTTCTTGGTTCTTTACATAACTATAAATATCGCGTATCTCTTGTTTAACTTTAGCTAGTCCAATTAAACTTTCCAATTCAGAAAATAAACTAATTTCCTTCTTGTGTGCACCACGAGGAAAATTATTATATTCTCTAAAAGTTTTATTTAATCTATAATTATCAAGTTGAAATTCTCTTTCCGTAATAAAATTTCCATCAACTCTAATTCTGCCCCATACGTCATTTAATTTGACTATACAACTGGAAAGAAGAATATCTTCTTTATCTGGAATAATTTCATCAAAAATTGGTTCAACATTAAGTGTTTTGCATTCACTAATGATGCCCACTTTATTATTTAATTTTACTAAATATGTAGTAAGATCAAAAAATACATCTATCATATAAATTAAATCAAACTTGGGTTCAATTATGGTAGAACCAAAGCAATCAACAACTCCCTGCTTTCCATTTAAAGTAACAAGAAAATCCCAGGAGTTTCCTTCTATAGTGTCTATAGTGCTAATATTTTCGTAAGCTGGTTCTATTATCCATTTTAATTCTTGATCTATAACCCCCCAATTATTTTCAATTTTTACTGCAAAAAAACAATCTCCCGATAAATAAAGTTTGTATATATCATCATAATTGGGTTTTATAATCCAATTCTCATTTTCATCCTGGAAACCACATTTAATTTTATTATCAACTAATATTTCAACCTTTGGCATAGTTTATTTTTTAAAAATTAGTGCGTATTTATAACTTAATCATCTTAAACTGTTTGATTATTTTTTGGTCCGATGAGCTTACCCTAATCATATAAGAGCCGGCGGATAAATTTCCTAGATAAAGTGATGACCCTGGATACACATTTTGTTTGGTGGCAACCAGTGTTCCGTGCGCAAGGTCAAATACTTCAATGTTTAAAGAACGATAATTATTGATGGTAAAATCAAAATTGAGTTGATTGATAAATGGATTGGGGGCCAGTTTGATAAACTCATCTTTGCTAATATTGATAATATCGGTTACCAAGAAATAAAAGGCATTGCTCATACTGCTGACACATCCATCTATAGCCTTTTTAATACTATAGGAGCCTGCCGTAGTGGGTTTGTATTTTTGTGTTGTATCGGTAATGGCAACTCCATCCTTATACCAAATATTTCCATTAGTGGAACTTGAAACCAACGCATTGCTTGTATCCCTTGTTATCACTGGAATTTCTGTTGCCTCTGCATAATAGTTAGTAGCAATATTTTTATTGCCCACCGTATCCAATAATGCATTGGACTTAATAGTTAATACTAATTTCTCGGCACAAACCCTGGTAATATAAGCATCATACTGTTTATTAGACACCTTTATTAATGAGTCTACTTTTCCTACATTAATGCTTAAACTATCTTTGATTAAGTTATTCGCTAAAAATTCATTAGCAGCAATTGTATAAACAATTTTAGAATTGTTGGTAGTAGATTTTTTAATAGTTACTATAGGATCTTTGGTGTCTTTGTAAATATTTGTTTTTACTGGCGTGGTTTCATTACCCAATGAATCCTTTAAGACTAATTTTAGTTCAATGATGCCGTCTTCGAAAGCAGAAAGATTGATATTTTTTAACTTGAATACCGAATCGGATAGTTTGCCCGACATGGTAAAGGAGTCTCCCACTTTGGTTGCATTGCTTTGTAGAGACATGGTTTTAATATTGCCTTCTGATGAACCAGTTGAGCTAGTTTTAACAATTGAGGCCTGCGTCAATACCAAACTATAATCACAATTTAATTCAGAAACTTTCATTTCATAAATCAATGAATCTATATTACTCTTTCCAAAATTAGATAGGTTTGTTTTTAAGATAGAAGACTTAGGTGCCACAACGTCTTTTGTATACTGTGCTTTCCCAATACCTAACAGCACTTTTGAAGTATCTAAAATAAATACGGTTGCATAAAGCACGCCATCATTTACACCACTTAATTTTATATTCTTAACAACAATGGAGTCTGCGGTCATCTTTCCTTCATACAAAACAGACTCTCCGCCCATGTCACTGTAAATTCTTGCTCTGTAATTTTTTTGCAAACAATTAGTACAAGCTATAGAAAGTGAAACAGAGTCTACATTTTTTGAATTTACCTTTTTACCTAAAATTTCAACATTTGGATTCACTTTTTGATCATTGTCGGTTTCCTCAATGTCAAATCTTACCAACTCTACAAAATTAAAATGTTTTACGTTGTTTGACCTATCCACTAGATCAATGGATTCAACGCCCCAAAGACCTGGCGAAGATCCTCTTGGTAACAAAGTGCTAACCTTATACTTTCTCCAGATTCCCGGCTTCCCTTCTGGGTCTGAAACTAAATAATAAAAATTACCTTTTATTTTATCAAAATCATTCTGCATACTATTCCAATGCTGTTTTCCCTGTGGATCTCTTAAAATATAACTACCCACTTTTATACCGGACTCATTTCCAGCATAAGCAGATGAATCTTTTGCAAAAAATTCCATCTCAAACAACGTTTCGCCATCAGGTGCTTGTGGATGAGTTGGTGTTGCTTTAATGGTAATTGCATTTAAATCTAAAACAGGAGGAATGTAGTCGGGATATTTGGTGTCCATGTATATACTATCCCGAACATGTTTTGAATTGGTATAATTTAAATTGCTTGTATTCAAATTAAATGAAGCAGTGTCATTCATGAAAAATGCACGTTTTGGATTTCCTCCCTCATCCACTAAATACATCATTGTTAATGCATAATAGCCTTTAGGAAAATACTCAGGTATTGGGTACCTATAAGTAATATGTTTTATATCAGGATTGATAGAATCAATTTTATAATATCTTGAATCACCCTTTCCCAACACACCTAGCTGCATCTCGTTATTAACTCCTTTTTCATTTATTTGAGGAATTGCATAATTGGTTCCAATATAAGTTACCTCATTTCTGTCGCTG
>CANHIR010000170.1 GCA_947461015.1 Bacteroidota bacterium
ACGCTTAAGCTAAATTGAATACCATTAGAAGACAATGCAATTGCGTTTGTCAATAAACTTGTTCCACCTGTACTTGGCGGTACGTTTTGAGCAAAGATCGCGTTATCGGTATTACGCTTCCAGTAAGTGAATGAAGCGTTTAAGCTTCTAAACCAGTTACCAGACTTTAATAAACCTAAAGATAAATCGGTACCAAATTCAGTTTCAGTTGAAACCTCCACATCTAAGTTTGGATTTTTAGCTGAAGATTGATTTGTGTAAGCTACTTCGTTACCTGTTGGTTGTAAGTTTAATACTGGGTAACGATCAAATGTACCTGGTTGGATACCCGCTTGACCATAAGCCGCGCGTAATTTCCAAGAAGTAATCGTGTTGCTTAATTTATCAAAGAATTTGAATGATTCTAAATTCACATAACCATTGTAGTGAGGGAAAGTGAATGGTTTAGAACCAGCACCGAATGCAGAAGAATAGTCAGTTCTTAAACCAGCTGTGATACCTGCGTGGTTATCCCAGTCAATTTTTTGATCCAACACATAACCATAAGTTACAAATGTTTCATTGTAGTCAACACTATAGCTTTTATCTTGAGCAGAAGTTAAACTAAATGGAGGGTTTAACTGTAATGAGTAACCATAACCATCTAATTCCTTGTATTGATTTTTACGATAATCGAACGCAACTAAAGTTGAAGTGGTGATTGGTATTTTCAAACCGAAATCTCTTTGGAAATCAGTTGTACCTACCATATTCGCAGTAAAGTTTTGTTTCGTTAAATTATATTGGAAGTTTTGGATTGCACCTGTATTATCAGGACCTGGACCAGCCCAACCTTCATAATAGTTAGAACTTTCGTCTAATGATTGGTTGTAATAAGTCCAAACATCATTTTCGTTTTTGTAGCTAATACCATACTTCGCATTGAAAGTTAAATTTTTATTTAACTTATAAGTCGCATCAAAGTTTTGGATGATATCATAACGCTTACTGTTACCAGTAGAGTAATCCACTTTATAATAAGGGTTACCTGCGTTTACAGAAGCGAAACTCGCTTTTTGATAGTAAGGGTGTTTGCCGCCTACTACTGTGTCAGCAATGCTTAAGAATGGAGAAGTATTTAAGAAACCATAAATATCACCCACACCTGCATTTTGATTACCATATCCAAAGAAGGTTCCACCTGGTGCACCTAAACCTGGGTGCATTGTGTTTTCGGTATATGCAATATTAGTGATTGAACGAATTGTGAAACCTTTGAAGATTTCAGCACCAATATTAGAAGTAATATTTGTTCTGTCTAAATAACCATTGTTTCTTAAGAAAGGAGAATTAGAATGGTTATTAGAAAGTGTTAAACTAAAATCATTTTTATCACCACCACCGTTGATGTTAACACTATTGTTCATAGTAGTTGCATCTTGGAAAATTTGATCATAATGATCTTGGAATTGTAAAGCACCAACATAAGGCTTGTTGTATTGGTTTCTTGGATCCAAGATACCATAACGTGTATAGTTTTGCGTTACACCTGGAGCAGTTGAGCCTACACCTGGAACGTTACTACCATAAACATAAGCCAAAGTAGCAGAACCTAAGATAGATCCTAATACTGGATCAACTCTTAAAGGATCGCCAGCTTTAAATCCACCGCTGTTACCTTGTGAAATAATGTTACCAGCAGCATCGGTTAAATAACCGTGTAATTTTGCTTTACCAAAATCACCAGAATTAATGAAAGAACTTACAGCATAGCTAGAAGAAAAGTTAACATTAATTTTTCCTTTTTGTCCTTTTTTAGTGAAGATTTGGATAACACCATTCGCACCTTGCGCACCATATAAAGAAGCAGAAGCCGCACCTTGTACTACCTCCACACGATCAACTTGAGTTAAGTCGATAGTTGTTAAGCTAGTAAATGGAACCTCAACTCCATCTAATAATACCAATGGACGCGTACCACCTTGTACTGTATTAATACCACGTAAAACGATGTTTACTTGGTCACCTGGGTTACCAGAAACAGTAGAAATTTGCGCACCTGGGATTTTACCAATCAAAGCTTGATCGATAGAAGCTGCAGGAACGATAGGTAATTTAGCAGAACCAATAGATTCTGTAGAGATACCTAATTTCTTTCTAGATGTTGCTACACCCGAACCAGTTACAACTACCTCGCTTAATGCTCTCACATCAGCAGCTAATTTAACGGTTACATTTGCAGCAGCAGCTACAGTTTTAGGCTCATATCCAACTGCTGATACTACTAAAGAAGCACCATTTGCTGCCTTTAAAGTGAAAGTACCATCATTGTTAGATGTTGTACCTGTTTTGGTACCTTTAACTTGAACAGAAGCTCCTGAAATTGGATCTCCTTTTTCGTCAGTTACTCTACCATTTACGGTAGGATTTTGGGCCATTGCAGTACCAAAAAATAGGCACGATGCAAGTAAGCTCCATAAAAGTTTTTTTCTCATACTTGTTTTAATTTTTGTTAAACTGAACTTGTCTTGTATAACACGAACCTCTAAATTAAGAATTTCTTAACAATTGACAATGGATTTTGACCGTTTTTCGTAAAGATTTTCTACCATTTTAGTAGACTATATTCGAAAAAGCTCGCAACTTATTGATTTTCAATAATAATTTTTGTAAAAACACATAACATTTAAATACATATTTAATATAATCTCTAATAGACGATAAAAATGATGGATTCTAAGGTAAAAAGCATGTTTTTAAGTGCTTCGATTAAATTGTTTACCTCGTTTGTTAATTTATTACATTCATATCAAAATTGAGGGAATGCAAATTTCAAAAGAATCCATTCAGGCGGCTGCGGAAAGGATAAAACCTTATATCCATAAAACACCTGTGCTTACCAACCAAAGTATTAATGAAATGTCAGGTATTGAATTTTATTTTAAATGCGAGAATTTCCAAAAAATTGGGGCTTTTAAAATAAGAGGTGGGATGAACGCGAGTTTAAAATTAACTGCTGAACAATTAGCCAAAGGACTTGCTACGCATTCTTCGGGAAATCACGCACAAGCCATGGCATTTGCAGGAAAATTATTAGGCACCAAGGCATATATTGTTATGCCAAGCACTTCTCCTCAAGTAAAAGTAAATGCAGTAAAAGGATATGGTGCCGAAGTTATTATGTGTGCCCCAAATCAAGTAGCAAGAGAAACTACATTGCAAAATATTGTAGATAAAACGGGTGCCACATTTGTACACCCATATGACAATGAAGATGTGATTGAAGGTCAAGCAACCTGTGTTAAAGAATTAATTGAAGAAATTACTGATTTGGATATGGTGATTACTCCAGTGGGTGGAGGTGGATTATTATCGGGAACTTGTTTAGGTGTCCATTTTTTTAAACCAGGTTTAAAAGTATACGCTGGAGAACCCGAAGGTGCAGCGGATGCAATATTAAGTTTCAAATCGGGTAAAGTAGAAAAAGCACCTTATGTAAACACCATTGCTGACGGGCTTTTAACCACACTAAGTGAAAGAACGCTTAAAGTTATTAAAGAACATGTTACTGATATTTTATTAGTAACAGAAGATGAAATAAAAGCTGCACTTCGATTAATTTATGAAAGAATGAAAATTGTAGTTGAGCCAAGTTGTGTGGTGCCATTTGCAGCAGCTTTAAAAAATCCAACACTATTCAAAGGGAAAAAAGTAGGCATTATTTTAACAGGCGGAAATGTGGATCTTACCAAATTTGGTGAATGGTTTGCAACACCAATAAATTAA
>CANHIR010000171.1 GCA_947461015.1 Bacteroidota bacterium
ATATCCATCGCTAACTCAAGCCCTGCAACGGTATTGGTATGATAGGGTCCTACTTGTAAATAAGGAAGGTCCTTAATTTCAACCTGCCATGCGTCATTGCCAAACACAACAATATCAATCGTGTCTTTGGGATATTTTTTGGTAATGAGTTCACACAATGCCATGGCAACTTTTTTCGCCGGTGTGATTCTATCCTCCCCATACAAAATCATAGAGTGTGAAATATCAATCATTAACACAGTGGAAGTTTGTGTTTTAAAATCTGCTTCTCTAATTACCAAGTCGTCTTCATGCATAGAGAAGGCATCCACACCTCTATTAATTTGTGCATTTTTAATACTCTCTGTAAAATCTATTTGTTCCATTAAATCGCCAAACTGAAAAGAGCGTGTATCAGAATTAATGTCGCCCGTTGGACCTACTTTTGTTGTACTATGGTTTCCTTGCTTTGTCTTTTTTAATTTACCGAAAATCTCTTCCAAGCTTTTTTGGCGAATGGTTTGCTCTGTTTTAGCCGTAATAGCAAACTTACCATCCTGCGGATTTTCTTTTAGGTACCCATTTTGTTTTAGGTCCTCAATAAAATCACCCACACCATAATTGTCGTCTGTAAATTTATGCGTACGATCCAATTGATTCATCCAATCCAATGCCTCACTTGCATCCCCGCTGGTGTAGTTAAGCAATTGTGTGAAAATGTCCAGCATTTGTTCAAACTTGGACTTGGAATTTTCACCCGGAATAAAATTTACAAAACGATGGCCTATCATAGTTATGCAAATTAACAAATACTAAGCAAGAAGGTTTAAAGAATATGATAAAGCATGCTCTTATTGCTCAAATAATAAAAAATACAGCTATCCATGTTTTTATATTTCTTAAATTTAGGATCATTATTAAACCAAGCTTACCAATTTGAAAAAACTACTCTTTTCTGTTGCTATCATTTTTAGCAGTCTAATTGGTTTTGGACAAAACGAGGAATCGCTTTGGGTAATAAACCCATTATTGGAAAATTTGAATTCGGAACAAATTAACGCAGGCAAGTTGCAGCAGATAGTCGTTGCATTTAAACTAGGTAAAAAAGGTGAAGATTATAAGGTGATGGGCTTAGAAAAAACAAAAGGCAAATGGAAGCTAGCTATTGCGCCAGTTAAGGCCAGCATTGGACGCAATGGATTTGCACAAGAAAATGAAAAAACAGAGGGAGATGGTAAAACACCTAAAGGATTATATGCTTTGGGGCAATTATATAGTTATGATGCAACGGTCAATACTAAACTTCCTTTTCAACAAGTGGATTCCTTGGATAAATGGATTGACGATAGCAGTTCAAATGATTATAATAAATATGTGCGCGGTGAAACGTTAGCAAAATCATTTGAACATTTAAAACTAAATAGCATTGACTACAAATATTGCATGGTGATTGAATACAATACCCATCCAGTGGTGAAAGGAAAGGGAAGTGCGATATTTTTTCATGTAGCGGATGAAAAGTATACCCCCACGGCGGGATGTGTAGCCATTGCAGAAAATGACATGTTACAATTTTTAAGATGGTTTAAACCAAGAAAGAAAAAAGGAATGTTGATTAGTGGCATTGTGGAGGTTTGGGAGTAAACAACTATTAAAAAATAAATTAGAAAAATAAAAATTAGCTATGAAAAAGTGTATGTCTATTCTTGCCTTGTTATTAGTGGTGATGCAAACAAGTATCGCACAAACAAGCAATCCCATTAGCAGCAAGCAAATTGACTCTTTAACAGAGTTGGTATTAAAAACATTTAATGTACCTGGTATTGCGGTGGGGGTAGTGAAAGACGGTAAATTAATTCACGCAAAAGGTTACGGAGTTGCAAACTTAAGTACCGGAAAAAAAATAGATGAAAATACTTTGTTTGGTGTGGCATCCAATAGCAAAGCCATGACAGCTGCCGCATTGGGAATTTTAGTAGATGAAGGAAAAATAAAATGGGACGATAGGGTTACCGACTATATTCCTGAATTTAAAATGTATGATCCTTATGTGACCGATGCTTTTACCATTCGCGATTTATTAACGCATCGCAGCGGACTTGGTTTGGGCGCAGGGGATTTAATGATGTTCCCTGATGGAAGTGACTTTACAAAAAAAGACATTATTCATAATTTAAGATATTTAAAACCCGTGTCTGCTTTTAGAACAAAATACGATTATGACAATAATTTATACATTGTAGCAGGCGAAGTGGTAGCAAAGGCAAGTGGCATAAGTTGGGAAGATTTTGTAGAACAAAGAATTATGAAGCCGCTTGCTATGAATGCTACAGCAGCTTCTTTAACTCGATTAAAAGACAGGTCCAACTCCATTAGACCACACGCACCTGTAGATGGTAAATTACAGGTATTGGATATTGACTGGAGTGAAAGTGCTAATGCAGCTGGAGGCATTTGGAGCAATGTAACCGATTGGAGCAAGTGGGTAATTGCACAAATGAATCATGGTAAATACGGAGATGGTCTACAACAAAAAATATTTAGTGAGGAAGTGCATGAGGAAACTTGGGCTGCTCAAACTATTATTAATGTAAATACGATGCCTCCCTATAACAGTCATTTCGCAGCCTATGGATTGGGTTGGTTTTTAAGTGACGTGAAAGGATATAAACAAGTAACCCATACGGGCGGACTAGCCGGTATCGTAACACAGGTGGTTATGTTTCCTGAACTAAAATTAGGTATTATTGTATTTACCAATCAGCAATCTGGTGCTGCATTTAGTGCCATTAGTAATACCATTAAGGATAGTTATTTGGGAGTGAGTGGTTACAATTGGGTGAAAATGATGCATGACCGAGTTGAAAAAGGAGAAGCAGAAGCAAAAACGATAAACGAGGAAGTGGTGAAAAATATTAAAGCATCTCAAGCCAAGGCAAGTGGTGGATTTGATATCACACCTTATATTGGAACTTATAAAGACACTTGGTTTGGAGACGTAGAGGTAAGTAATCATAACGGCAAGGCTTGGTTGGCAAGCAAGCGTTCTCCTAAATTAAAGGGGGAGTTATTCCCTTACAAAGGCAACACACTCATTGTTAGATGGACCGATCGCAGTATGGATGCAGATGCATTTGTAATGTTCACAATGGATATGGATGGAAAACCTTCGGGCATGACCATGAAAGCTATTTCTCCTTTAACGGATTTTAGTTTTGATTTTCATGACTTAGATTTGAAAAGGGTGAAATAGCTTTTTAGCTTTGGGTTATTTATTTTTGATTATCTTTCGAATAATAACAAAAAATAAAAAAATTATGCAAGCACAAAATTATAAGAATCATGCACAAATGGTTCCAGGATTTCATTACTTTACTTTTACTTTATTATTTGCCCTTTTAGGAGGCTCTATTAATTATATCATAAAAGCAACACCGGATAATAAATACCTAGCATCTTTGGTTGTTTTAATTACAGTCATTTTTGTATGTATTGCATGGTACGCGAGAACTTTTGCTTTAAAAGCACAGGACCGCGCTATTAGAGCGGAAGAGGGGTTGCGTTATTTTATGATGACTGGCAAAGCATTTCCTAGCGAATTAAAAATGGGGCAAATTATTGCTTTGCGTTTTGCAAGCGATAGCGAATATTTAGCTTTGCTAGATCGTGCTGTAAAAGAAAACTTATCAAATAAAGA
>CANHIR010000172.1 GCA_947461015.1 Bacteroidota bacterium
GTTATTAAAAAGAATACAGCTAAAGTTGCCGAGTTAACTAAACAAATTTCTGCCTTGTAATAGGGTGTATATTTTTACTACAGAAAAACCCCAATCTATAAATAGGTTGGGGTTTTCTTTTATCTAACAATACTATTTAACATAATATTAATTATAAGACAAATAAGTCATAATTTAAATTTAATGTGCCCAGTTAGATTTAAATTCTTTATAATGTGCAATGAATACACTTAAAAGAGAATCATAAGAATCTACTTCGTTTATACTATTCACAATTTTAGAAACATCTTGATTAGAAGATACTCTATTATATAATATTTTATATCCATATTGAGCAAATTTGAATCTATCTGCCAATAGATTTAATTCGTAGAATTTTTTATCCTTAATTAACTCTTGCACTCTATTTAAATAGTAGTCATTATATAATGCAAAAAATGCAACTGTATAATCTTTTTTTTCAGCTGGTAATTCTAACTTGTTGAAATCTTTCATCCAATCCATATTTTTTTCGTGAATTCTTTTAGACCGAGTTGAGTCAGAATAAAGTTTTAAAACGCCATCAGTCCAAGCCTTTTTAATTCTTTCAAAGTAAGCACTATCTATCTCATAAACAACATCATTATATTTAGATTCATTTACTAAGGTGTTGTATTTTTTTAGTTTAGGTTCAAATTCTTCTCCAGAATTATCAAAATTTTGTACATCAAGAAAAGGAAAATTTCTAAACATCCAATAGTTTATTTCCTTTTCATTTCTATCTACTACAACTTGTTTCAACTCATTTTGTATAGCTAGAGATTTTTGGTAATCTTCATCGCTTAACGATAACCGATTCTCTTTATAAAACCCATCGAAAGCTTTTTTAAGTTCTAATGTATCTCTCGTTTTTGAATCATTAGAGTTTCTGAAATTATCTTCGAGTTTTTTAAAGTATTGATTATCAGCTAAGGAAACTAGCTCAATTAACTCGAAATCAATTGCTTTACCGCCCAAATACTCTCCTCTATTCGCATCAAATAAATTATCACCTCCTATATTATCCCAATTAAAATACTTATTAAACAACGTTTTACGTTCATCACAGGTAATGTAATCATCCGAGTCTACGGTATCAATTTTTATTCTGTTTTTAAGAATATCTTCTTTCGTAAGCGTTTTAGCTAAAAATGCAGCATGTAGTTTTAATTCTTGTTCTGAGGCGAAATAGCTTTCACTAACTTTTCCACTTGGCATAGCACGCACTACTTTTTTTACCAGAATACCGTTATTAAAAACAAATTCACTTTGTTCTCCTGAAGAACTTATTAACCAAGTGCCATGAATATAGCCTTTTGTGTTAAACTGACCTGTGGTTTTAACTTTATTACTGAAACTATTATTGGCATAGCTGTAAATTCCCGATGGGTGTCCATCTGTAAACATGACACTTAATGTTTCGTTGGGTGCAAATTGAAATTCGTAAGGCAACCAAGCGCCTCTGCTCTTGGTACGGTATTTTTGTATATTGCTGTAGGTCCACAAGCCATTGGGGTTACCCTCTTTGTAGCCAAAACTCAGTTGTATGGTTCCTGTCCAATTCACATCAAATGCTAGGTCATCAAGTCTAGTTACTTTATAGGTCCAAATTCCATCTCTTTTCCCCTTTTTTAAAGAACCTATAGCATCTTCTTTATAATACGTTCCTTGGGCAAGTTTGTAGGAGAATTTACCATGTGGGATATAATCGCCCGTTTTAGGATCTTCGTAATAGGTATAGGAAGAGAGACCTTGATCGTCATTCCAATTGGCAAGTGGTACTTGCTTGGGTTTTAAGGTTTGTGCAAACGTTGTACTTAAAAAAGTACAGCTAGCTAGTAATAGCGTAAATTTTAATGCTTTCATGATTCATTTTTTGGTTATTTAAAAATAACTCAATAGGAATGATTCATATGAATTCAAACGTGTTCAAACGCAATTAATCCATTAACAGCTGGTATTGGGCCTGTAGCCAGGCTAAATCGGAAAGATGAAAGTAATATGGGTTTACCTCTTTTAAAACTTCTTTATAGTGGGTAGATTTTTGAAGTTTAAGATTATAGGCTTTAGCCAATTTATAACAATCTAAGCGTCCTTTTTGATAAAAGGTATTGGTTAAATTAGATTCCGTGTGCGATAAATTATCAAATTGCTTGAATACTTTTTCGGCATCTGCATATTGCCAAATTAAGCGGCTGGCAAATTGCAAAATTTCTATTTGCGACAATTCATCGCTATACATAGCCAGGGCCATGTTTAAATAGTCTTCGTCCTGATTTAAAATATAACTCCAAGCTCCTACTCTACCCTTTAATATAGGGTGTAGTGCTTTTGTTTCACTATATTTTATCACTTCAGTATGTGTGTGTTGAGCAGCCGATGTATTCTTATTCATAAACTGCTTTTGGCACTGCATGAGCTTAATAAAGGGATACAATTTTTCGGGAATATCTTGCGACAAGGTATCAATCCAACGACCGTAATAGTCAGTCAATTTTGTATCGAATACCTGCCCGGTAAGTATAAATATTTGGGCAATTTCAGAGGTCTTAAGTTTTGAATCTAAAAAATCGATTAATGCTTTATCGCCACGGAAAGCATGCAAACAAAAAGGCTGAAAAGCAAAAATGAGGTAATCAAACTGTTGTAAATCTTCAGAATTTACTGCACAATCAAACAGTTCATGCATGGCCTCCCAATTTTGGCTTAGTATTAAATTAGAGGAATAAATATACAATTGATAGGCCTCAGACCAGGAGTTTAATTTTAATTCGGGGGAATTTAAAAAGGAAGTGGGTACCAACCCTTGATTGGGTACAAAATGATTTAATAAGACGTGATTTATTTCTTCAAAACTAGTATGTTCTATACGCTCTATCAGTTTTTTCCAATTTTTATAACCCAATACCTCGGCTATTAAATTAAGGGTATATAAGGAAGCTGATTTATTGGAGGTAATTAAACCAAATAGCCTTTTTAAGGTACTCTCACTAATAAATACCTTGTGTGTTTTTTCTAGATATTCAACCAAAGACTTACAACCCCTAGCATCGGAAATTGAAATGCCAGAAACATGCTGTAATTGAACACGCAAATAATCTAATTGAAAACTTGAAAGGTATACCGGCTTAGGCATAAATAATAAATCTTATTCAAGTATAGCGTATTGAATAGAACTTACCTAATTACAAATAAGGCTATCCCGATAAAAATTATACAAGTACCTAGCCATTCACGTTTACTTATTTCTTCTTTAAAATACCATTTGCTCAGCAGCAAGGAAAATGGGAAAAGGAATAGATAAAGCAAACTGATTTCTCCTACTTGAAACTCTTTGTAAGATTGCTTAATTAACAGACTACCCATGGTGGTAAGTACCGCTATAATCATAAAATTAAGGGGCTTTATAGGTGATTTTTCCACCTTTTGATCCGCACCTTTTCTGGTTAATTTATAAATAAGCCAAGCAGAAAATAAAATGGTGCTCTCCATTATAAAAGCACTCCAAGTAACGGCAGTGTATTTAAGCGGAATGGATAAAAGAGAATACCCGAAAGACCAACACGTTATACTTAATAAAGCCAAAACGA
>CANHIR010000173.1 GCA_947461015.1 Bacteroidota bacterium
ATCGAATTTATAAGAGAAGCAAAGATACCAAAATATAGTGTCACTTAAAAAGAAGTAACTATTTTTGCCGGCCGGTCCCGTAGTTCAATGGATAGAACGGATGTTTCCTAAACATTAAATGCAGGTTCGATTCCTGCCGGGACCACAAAATTTACACCCGTTCACAGAGGGCGGTAAATTCGGGGTTGGTCCAATAGCCTTTAAAAAGATAATGGCAATTTAGGAGCTCAGTGATGGGGGTTCTGGTTTTGAAAGAAATTTCACAAAGGGTTTCAATCGTAAAATTATGGTCGCCACTCAGCCATCTAGAAATGGTGGCTTGGTCTTTTTTCATGAGGGCCGCGAAAGACAATTTTGTTAGCCGATTGTCGCTGATATACTCAAGTATGGTTCTAGCCAACGCATTGTTCATTCTCGTTTTAAAAAGCTTTAACTGAATCGGCGATAATTTGTATGATTTTTTTGGGGGCTTATATTTCATATATGTTTCTTGAAGAAGGATTAAAATTTGATTTTTTGAATTTGACTTATACATCAATAATTAGAAAATATGAGTGTTGGTATCACTACGTTTCAGAAGAGGACATTTGACTTATTAATCAATTTCAAAAAAGAACAATTTGTGTATTCAAAAGAACAAATTCGGAGTAATGATTGGTTGAAATCATAATTATTTCGAATAAATAAAAGTAGCAAAAAACAAAAAAGGCAAATTGCGTATTAATTCGGGAAAGCAGCGTGCTAAATTTATGAGCATGTCATTAAAATAAAAAAGCACCAACTAATAAGTTGATGCTTTTTTCAAAACGTATAAAAGAGCTACTCTTTAATTTCCCATGTCATATTATTCCCATCATAAACAACTGCTACCTTATAGGTAAATTCTCCATTCGGCTCTGTTGTTTGTAAAACGCCATCATACTCATTTCCTGATTTTTTTGTAAGAATCAGGCTATTAATTTTAATTGAGTTTTCTTTGAATTGCTTAGATTCAGTCATACTCTTTTTTACTTCTTTTGTAAGATCTTCGGTAGATAACTTACAGGACACTAGGCTAATCACTGCAAATAAAACAGCAAATAAAAGTTTAGTCTTTTTCATTGTTTAATTTTTAATTTATAAAGAGATAAACCCAAAGGCAAAATGGGTGTTTATTTAATATTTACAATAAATATATGCAAAATATTATATGTTTGTGCCCAGTAAATACATTTATTTCAAAAGAAAGTCTCTTTTAAACTAAAAAATATGCGCCAAATATCTAAAACATTTTTATTTTTTCTATTTGCAATCATTTCTTTGAATGCATTTGCTCAAAATACCAACTTAAAAAAAGTAAGTGATGACAATTGGATTGAGTACCTCGTACCCAAGTTTATGAATGATGTGACTAATTATAAAACCAATATGAGTCCACATTTTGTTAGATACGATTATGTTTCTGGGGACAAACGTGTTAAAATAAGTGTACTGGTGAATAATAGCACCAATCCAAGCAAGGCTTACCAGTACAATTTGGAAAAAAGTTATAATGGCATCCTATCCCGAAAGGATTTAATGGTGGAATACAAAGTGTTGAAATCAAATAAATACTTTGTTTCTGGATATTATACCAACGGACAAATTCTTTATCAATTTGCCAATACAAAAGATGGATACGGATACACTTATAGTATTTTGTATGATACGAGCTATAAAGCGTTTTTTGATAAAACCTTAAATGATATTATTAAGGGCTTTAAAATATTGTATGGGAATGATAGCTATGAATAAAAAATAGATATTCCCAATTAACTAGTATGCTTGAATTAATGATGAAGCCGGGATATTTAATTCTTCATGAAGCTTTCTAATCATGGAAAGACTTAATTTTCTTTTACCTGAAAGAATTTCAGATTTTCTAGAGCGATAACCTAACACATCTGCTAAATCCTTTTCAGACATATTTTTTTGTTCAAGTCTAAATCTAATGGCTTCAATAGGGTTAGGCTTAGGCAATTTATATTCTTTAGATTCAAACTCTTTAATTAAGATAGATAAAATTTCAAGTTCATCCGATTCTTTTGAATTTGGAACAATATCTTTTTGCATTAAATGATAAACACGCTCTAAAGCAATATCACAGTCTTTTTTAGTTTTAATTGGCTTTAACATACTTAATAGTTTTAACATCCATTTGATCATAGGTTTTATGCGATCCAAACCATACCACAAAAACAATACCTAAACGATATTCTATATCAACAACAAGTCTAAATTTGTTACCATGGATATTAAATACTACCCTTTTGGTATTTATGATGGACGCACTTGCGTGATTTTCTTTAAGCTCATTGGGACTTAACCAGTTTGCTAACTCCACTTCCTCATTCCAAGCTAATAAGGATTGTTTAGCAACAGGAAAAGACTTATATCCGTTTTTTATGGTTCGAATTGCTATAATTCTCATTATGAATACAAATATAGTGAATGTTACCAAAATGGTAACATATTTAAAATTTTATTATCTCCTACATTGCAATTAAGTAATAATAAGATTGCAATTTTCTAGTATTTATACCTTATCTCGACCGGGAAGAATGAATGCGCTTTTACTTGCGCTTTAACTTTTGCTTTATAATAAGCGGGATAAACAAAGGGGCTTCTATAAAGTAGCGGCGGAATAAACGCTTGGGCTCTTGGATGAATCTGTAAAACCATTCAAGTCCTGCTGCATGCATCCACTTGGGGGCGCGCTTGGCGAGGCCGGCCATTACTTCAAAGGCGCCGCCAATGCCAATTTGTATACTTGCATTTACACGATGCATATTTTCTGCAATCCAAATATCTTGCTTAGGGGCTGTTAAACTTACCAGTAATACATCCGGGGAAACGGCGTTTATTGCATCTATCATCTTTATATTCTCCTGCTCCGAAAACACTTTCATAAATGGTGGTACATAAACACCCACCACTTTACAATTAGGATATAGGGAAGCAATCGTTTCTTTTAATTTATCACCCACACCAGGGGAAGCGCCTAATAAAAAAATAGTAAAATCTTTTTGCGCACAAAGCTTAACAACATTTGGAAGTAAGTCCAGGCCAGTGATGCGCTCCACAATGGGTGTTTTTAAAAAACCAGCAGCCCATTTTAAAGGCGTGCTATCACATAACACATATTCCGATGCATTGTAAATAGATAAAACATGCGGGTCCTTTATAGCAGCCAACACCGAATTCACGGGGGTAATACAAACCTGCGTCTTTTGCTTTTGCTTAATACGCTCAGTGAATGATTCCAATAAATGTTGGTTGGTAATACTACTTACTTGAACCCCTAATATGTTCACTTTGGAATGCATATGCAAATATAGTAAATAAGATTAGTTGTCGGCCCTCCAGTGCTTCACATCATACTGTATGGAGTTTAGCGCATGTCCATTATCTATCAAATTTAAAAATGCA
>CANHIR010000174.1 GCA_947461015.1 Bacteroidota bacterium
AGCTATGGTTAGTAGCAGCCACTGGACAAACGTTTTCACAAGGAGCGTTGTCACAATGTTGACACATTAATGGTTGGAATACCACTTTTGGATTATCCATATCACCACTAAAATATTTGTCAATACGCAACCAATGCATTTCATGACCACGTAATACTTCTGGCTTACCAACAATAGCAACGTTGTTCTCTGCATTACATGCTACTACACAAGCACCACAACCATTACAAGCATTTAAGTCCACACTCATTCCCCATTTAATGCCTGGTCGGTCATATACTGGATAAATAGTAGCGTCTTTTGCAAAATTTTCAATTACTTGCTCATCGGTTAATTTATCACCATCCTTCATTTGACCACGAAATTCTTTTGCACGCTCTTCTATAATTTCTTTAGGATGTTTTGTAAATGCTGCTAAGGTCAATTCTTTCATAACCTCGGTACGCGTTCCTTGTGTTGTATCGTAACGGAAATGTGTTTGCGTTAACGCCACCGGATAGGTTGTACCTGTAGGTGTTAAAGTAACATTTGCACAGCTAAAGTTCACCGTACCGTTTTTAATACAAGCCAATGGGAATGCATTTTTACCTGTACCCACCACCGCTTTACCCACTGCTTCTGCACGACCATAACCCACCGCGATACCCACTGTTTGAGGATGTGTACCTGGGATAATTAATACAGGAAGTTCAATAGACTTTCCGTCTACTGTTACTTTCACCACTTGCTTTGGAGGTTGTACCTCATAAGCATCGGCTTGGCCAGCATTGTTTAAATCTATTTTTAATAAAGTTCTAGCCATTGCAGGTGACATAATAATATAGTTGTCCCAAGTTGCACGTGTAACTGGATCGGGTAATTCTTGTAACCATGGGTTACTAGCACCTTGACCCGCACCAATGGCCACTTTCTCATACAATGCCAATTCAATTTGTGCCGATGGTTTAATTGCACTTACTGCAGCAACCGAAGCCGCTACAACACTTGCATTTAAAACAGGGGCAGCTACTACTACAGGAGTCGTTGGATTAATAACACCCTCTTGTAAAGTTTTATTCCAAGCTTCCTCACCACCTAATTGAGTGGACCAGAAATTTTTAACGTAGTTGGAATATATGGTTGCATCTCCCGCCCATTTTAACAATGCATCTTGGAAAGCACGTGTTTTAAATAAAGGATTAATAGTAGGTTGGATAAAAGAGATGTGCCCAGTTACTGGCTCCGCGTCTCCCCAACTTTCTAAGAAATGATGATCAGGAATTACATAATTACAAGCAGCAGCTGTTTCATCTAATTTACCGCTAAATGAAATTCTCGTTTTCACTTTTGCTAAAGCTGTTTTTAACTTATCTGCTTGAGGCCAAGTATACATAGGGTTTGCACCATAAAACAACACAGTATTTACTTTACCAGCATTCATGTCATCCACTAGGGTTGCAAAATCACTATCAATACCTTGACGATAATTTAAGGTTGCACCAAAATCAATGGTTGTGCCATTTGCACCTACTGCATCGTTAATTGCATTTACAATTACTTGAATGTCTTTGTCATTGCTACCTGCAACTACCAATGCTGCACCTTTATTTGCAGTCAATGCTTTTGCCGCAGCTTCTACTCCTTCTTTTAATTTAGCATCTGCAATGTTCACTGCACCGCCTTTCACCGCACTTAATAATGCATTGGCAATAAGACCTATTTCAGAAGGACGACATAAATATTTTTCATCTGCATTTGAACCCGTCATACTCGCCACTGTTTCAAAGTGGATATGCTTGCTCATTGCAGGGTTCTTTTCATCTATTTTTTTACCAATTGCATATTGTCTAGCAAATTCAACTGGGCTTAACCAAGTACCTAAGAAATCGGCGCTTAATGAAACAATTGTTTTTGCTTTTTCAAAATGATAAGAAGGGATTGCTCTTTTACCATAGCTTGCTTCATTCGCTAACAACATACCACTAAAGGAAACTGCATCATATGTTTTATGTTGTGCAGTTGGATATTTTGCGATGAATTGTTTGATAATTGCTAAAGTAGTTGGGGATGTAATTGAACTAGTAACAATTACGATGTTGCCCGTTAATTGACCACCAATTGCTTTGTCAACAGCTTCAAAAGTTGCTTCTTTACCATCTATGGTTGGGAAACGTAAACGTGCTGTATCATATAAATCTAAAACAGCGGCTTGCACTCTTGCCGAGGTACCACCACCTGTAATTGGACTTGAAGTATTTCCTTCTAATTTAATAGGACGACCATCACGTACTTTCGCCAAAACACTAACCACATCACCATCTTGTACAAACGTGGTAGCATAATAATCGGCCATACCAGGAACAATATCTTCTGGTTTATTTGCAAAAGGAATTGCTTTTTTAATAGGCATTTCACAACTCGCAGCTACTGCAGCAGCAGCGGTACTAAAACCTAAATATTTTAAGAAATCACGACGAGGTGCTTTTGTTTGTAAAAAACCACTATGGTCTTCAACAAAAGGAAGTTCTTCTTTGAACTCATTAGTAACCTCTTTGTTGTAGGCTTCCGATTTGTTTAATTCTCCAAAACTTTGCCAGTTCTTATTTTGCTCCATAATAATGTATATAAAATATTACGCGTCTTTTTTTATGCTATTTTTTAAAATACTAGAAGTGACATTTTTGACACTCAGTACCTCCAATTTTCTCAACTGTCACTCCTTTCGCAGTATCCATTTTACCAGATTTTAAATCGGCATTGAATTTTTCATAAATGCTATAGAAGCCATTGTCTTTAAATTGCACTTTTGTTTCTCTGTGACAGTTTACACACCATCCCATGCTTAAGTCTGAGAATTGTTTCACTTCACCCATTTTTTGAATCTCTCCATGACATTGTTGACAATTAATTTGTCCAACATTTACGTGTTGCGCATGGTTAAAATAAACGTGATCAGGTAAGTTGTGTATACGCACCCACTCAATTGGTTTTGCTTTAGAAGGATCCCAAGGTTGACCTTCCGTAAAGCCAGCGTATTTGTATAATTTTTTAATTTCTGCCGTACCGTCCACTACTTCCCCATTTTCTCTTCTCATTTCTTCTCCTTTGTATTCGTTAATGGCAGCGTGACAGTTCATACAAACATTTACACTTGGCAAAGTTGCTTGCTTGCCTTGGTAAGTTCCTGTATGGCAGTATTGACAATTAATTTGGTTAATACCAGCATGCACTTTATGAGAATAGTAAATAGGTTGTTCTGGTTGATAATCTTTAGAGCGTCCCAAATTAATCGCACCCACTGTG
>CANHIR010000175.1 GCA_947461015.1 Bacteroidota bacterium
GGTAACAATACGGCTAAAGTAATAGAAGATTTTAAGAAATTTGATTTAACAAAAGTGGTGGCAATATTAAGTGTAACACCTTATTATAACAAACCATCTCAGGAAGGTTTATTCCAACATTTTATGGCATTAGCAGACGCTGCTCCAAAACCAATTTTATTGTACAATGTGCCAGGACGTACAGGGCGCAATATGTCCGCCGCCACCACCATTCGTTTGTCGGCACATCCAAATATTGCTGGTATTAAGGAAGCAGGTCCCGAAATGGCGCAAACCATTGATATCTTAAAAGATAGGCCTAGTGATTTTTTGGTAGTAAGTGGTGACGATGAAATTGTGATGGCACAAATAGCTTGTGGCATGGACGGGGTAATTAGTGTTGCAGCCAATGCATTCCCCAAGCCATTTAGCGATATGATAAATTATTGTTTAGCGGGCGATTTTAGCATGGCAAAACGATTAAATGATTTAATGGTGGAAGGGTATACTTATATGTACGAAGAAAACAATCCTTCAGGTATCAAAGCATTTTTATTTGAACAAGGCGTTATTGAAAATGAATTTCGATTGCCACTAGTGCCAGTAAGTGCAGGATTGCAACAAAAAATACATGACTATATGCAAAGGTATTTTGCTTAGTTTAGTTTTTGCTTGATGGCTTGCAATTTCATTAATGCTTCCACCGGCGTTAAATTATTAATATCAATCTCACTCAATTCCTTGCGGATAGATTCAAAGGTTTCGGTGTGTGCATCAAATATGGATAACTGAAATTGATCGTTGGATGCAGCAGCGCTTGGGGTATTGTTAGTGTTGCCTGCATTTTTTAATTCCATCTCCTTTAAAATATCATTTGCCCTGCTTACTAAAACATTGGGCATGCCCGCCATTTTAGCAACATGTATACCAAAACTATGGGTGCTGCCTCCCTTGGTTAGTTTACGCAGAAAAATAATTTTATTGCCAACTTCCTTATGGCTTACGTGAAAATTATGCACGGTAGGCAGTTGCGCTTCCAAATCATTTAGTTCATGATAATGTGTGGCAAATAAGGTTTTTGGTTTGGCGGGGGATTGAAATAAATATTCAACAATGCTCCATGCAATGGAAATGCCATCATAGGTGGAAGTACCTCTTCCAATTTCATCAAGTAATATTAAACTCCTTGGGCTAATATTATTTAAAATACTTGCAGTCTCAATCATCTCCACCATAAAAGTACTTTCCCCTGCACTTAAATTATCATTGGCACCTACACGCGTAAATATTTTATCGGTTAGTGGGATAGAAGCATTGGTTGCAGGAACATAGGAACCCATATGTGCCATTAAAGTTATTAGGGCGGTTTGTCTTAACACTGCACTTTTACCACTCATGTTAGGTCCTGTTAAAATTATTATTTGCTGTGTACTCGGATCCAAATAAACATCATTTGGAATATAGGTTTGGTCAATGGCTAAATTTTGTTCAATCACTGGATGCCTACCTGCCTCAATATTTAAAATAGTATTTTCTGTAATAGTTGGTTTGCAATACTTATTCGTTTTTGCAATGCTTGCAAAACATAATAAACAATCCAATACGCCAATCCATTGGCCATTGTTTTGAAGCAAGTTCATTTCTTTTAATACTGCATCTAGTAGGCCTTGGTACAATTGTGTTTCAAGTGCCAATATTTTATCTTCGGCACCTAATATTTTTTCTTCGTACACTTTTAATTCTGGTGTAATATAGCGTTCGGCCGTTGTTAAGGTTTGTTTTCGTATCCACTGGGCAGGCACTTTGTCCTTGTGTGCATGGGTAACTTCCAAGTAATAACCATACACATTATTGAAACCAATTTTTAAGGAACTAATGCCGGTAATTTCTGCTTCCTTATTTTGCAACTGTGTTAAATATTCTTTGCCTCCACTGGAAATAGTACGCAGCTCATCTAGTTCCGCCGAAACCCCATCTTTTATAAACCCTCCCTTCACTGCAGTAGCAGGAGGTTGCTCCATTAAAGTATTTAAAATTATTTTTTTAGCTGTCGCACAAATGTCCAATTCATTATTTATGTGTTGAACGTAATTATTATCAATAGGAGATAGTTCCTTTTTTATTTGTTCAATGGCTTCTAGTGATCTTGCCAATTGCATAAATTCACGGGGCTGTAATTTTCGAGTCGATAATTTACTAGACAGTCTTTCCAAATCCCCGCAGGATTCAATGCCTTCACTTAGGCGTTGTGCTGCTTCATAATTGTTTAATAAAGTTTCAACAGCACT
Organism: Bacteroidota bacterium; assembly: GCA_947461015.1. Taxonomy (GTDB): domain Bacteria; phylum Bacteroidota; class Bacteroidia; order Chitinophagales; family Chitinophagaceae; genus Sediminibacterium. The sequence goes on from CANHIR010000175.1 coordinate 2,268, forward strand.
TAAACGATTGTTTATTTGTGTAACATTTTGCAATGGGAAAATTAACCAACGCTTTAATAATCTTGCACCCATTGGGCTCTTGGTAGCATCCATTACTTCTAATAATCCTTTTCGGTCCGCGCCATTTCCAATGAGTTCTAAATTACGAATGGTAAATTTATCCATCCATAAAATTTCTTCACGGTCAATGCGTCCAATTTTGTGGATATGCGAAAGGTGGGGATGTTCGGTCTCTTTTAAATAATGTAAAATGGCACCCGCGGCAATAACACCTTTGGTCAAACCTTCAATGCCAAATCCTTTAAGCGAACTTGTTTGAAATTGTTTGAATAATAATTCAGTGGCAAAGGGCTCATCAAAAATCCATGCATCTAAACCATAGGTATAAAATCCATTGCCAAAGGTTTCTTTAAATTCCGTTTGGTAATTTTTTGGATATAAAATTTCAGCAGGTTGTAAACTTTGTAATAATTTATCTAAATATTCGGTGGTCCCTTCGGCAATTAAAAATTCGCCTGTGGTAATGTCTAAAAAAGCAACGCCACCTTGTTCTTTTTCTACATAAATGGCGGCTAAGAAATTATTGTGCTTATGCTCTAATAATTTATCATTGGTGGCAATACCCGGCGTGAGCATATCGGTAACGCCACGCTTTACAATTCCCTTCACCGATTTTGGATCTTCTAACTGATCACATACGGCAACACGGTATCCTGCTTTAACCAATTTATGCAAATAGGTATCCAAAGAATGATGCGGAAAACCAGCCAATTCACTGGAGGAAGCAGCACCATTATTTCTTTTGGTAAGGGTTATACCCAACACCTTAGAAGCAATTACGGCATCCTCGCCAAAAGTCTCATAAAAATCACCTACTCTAAACAACAAAATAGCGTCTGGATATTTTTGCTTAATAGCGCTATGTTGCTGCATTAGGGGAGTTTCTGCACTAGATTTTGCCATACCAACAAACCTACATAAATTTTTTAATATTCGAAAAGCGTA
>CANHIR010000176.1 GCA_947461015.1 Bacteroidota bacterium
CAGATGCCATTTCGGTGTCGGTCATTTTAGCAAAATGAGAAAAGTCGAAACGCAATTGCGCTTCATTCACCAAACTACCTTTTTGTGCCACATGATTTCCTAACACAGATCTTAAAGCGGCATGTAATAAATGTGTCGCAGAGTGATGTTTTGTGGTATTTGCTCTTAAGGTAGTATCTACTTGAGCCATTACATTTGTTCCAACTGTTTTAGGAATTGTATCCGTAAAATGAATAAATAAATTATTTTCTTTTTTAGTATCTGTTACTTCAAGTACCGATCCATCTTCAAAAGTCAAATTGCCCTTATCGCCTATCTGGCCACCGCTTTCCGCATAAAATGGGGTAGTTTCCAAAATCCATTGATACCCCTCTTTGCCCTTTGCTTTTACATTTCTATATTTCACTATACGAGTAGCCGCTTGCGTTTCGGTATAACCAACAAAGCTTGTTGGAACTTCTTCGCCAACCATAATCCAATCGCCAGTATCTACTGCGGTGGCAGCTCTACTTCGATCCTTTTGTTGTTGCATTTCATTATCGAATCCTGCTTCGTCTACTTCCAATCCATTTTCACTTGCAATTAAACGCGTTAAATCTACAGGGAATCCAAAAGTGTCAAACAATTCAAACACCAATTTCCCTTCTATGCTAGCTCCTTTAGCATGAGAACCAATAATATCATCCATTCTTTTTAATCCCTTTTCCAAGGTTCTTAAAAATCCTTCTTCTTCCTCTTTCACCACTTTACTTACAAAGTCTAATTGTGCATTTAACTCAGGAAAAACATGTTCAAATTGTTTTGCCAATGCAGGCATCAATTGGTGCAGTAATGGGTGCTTGTAATCTAAATAAGAATAATAATATCGTACGGCTCTTCTTAAAATTCTTCTAATTACATAACCAGCGCCAGTATTGGATGGCAATTGACCATCTGCAATGGTAAATGCTATGGCACGGATATGATCGGCAATCACTCTAAATGCAACTGCTTCTTTGGTATCACTAAAATCATATTTTTTTCCAGTGATTTGAGCAACAATTTCTATTGTGCCCGTAAACACATCGGTATCGTAATTGCTTTTCTTTCCTTGAATTACACGCACTAAACGTTCAAAACCCATACCGGTGTCCACATGCTTTGCAGGCAAGGGTTCTAGGCTGCCATCTTTTTTACGATTATATTGGATAAATACATTGTTCCAAATTTCAATTACTTGAGGATGATCTTTATTTACTAAATCGCGACCTGGAATTTTTGCAATTTCTTCCTCGGAACGCATGTCCACATGAATCTCACTACATGGTCCACAAGGTCCCGTATCTCCCATTTCCCAGAAATTATCTTTTTTATTACCGTAAATAATTTTTTCATCAGGCACCCATTTTCTCCACTCTTCCAATGCAATGCTAGAGGATGGTAAATTTTCAGCAGGATCTCCTTCAAAAACGGAAACGTATAAACGAGCAGGATCTAATTTGTACACTTTAGTTAATAATTCCCAGCTCCAAGCAATGGCTTCTGCTTTAAAATAATTACCAAAACTCCAGTTGCCCAGCATTTCAAACATAGTATGATGATAAGTATCCACGCCCACTTCCTCTAAGTCATTGTGTTTACCACTTACTCGTAAACATTTTTGAGTGTCAGCTATTCTTGGATGGCTTGGTGCTTGATTGCCCAAGAAAAAATCCTTAAACTGGTTCATCCCTGCATTGGTAAAAAGTAAAGTAGGGTCATTTTTTATGACAATGGGTGCAGAAGGAACAATGGCATGTCCTTTGGATGCGAAAAAATCTAAAAACTGTTGTCTTATTTCTGAACTGGTCATCATGTGCTGGAATTTTAAGCTATTTCTTCCTTAATAAGCTATATTTGTAAAGTTTAATAAGGAGCTTCAAAGGTAAGGAAATAGGCTCTTTTTTAACGATTTTGATTCAATAATCAGGCAATAGCAATGAAGAAAATAAAATATTTCTTTAACACTCATACCCTTCGATTTGAAAAAGTGGAGGTTCCTTTGCGCGTTCGCCTTTTACAATCTATTGGTTTTATTGTTGCCTCTATTGTTACAGCAATTATCATAGTCATATTAATATTTCAATACATTGATTCCCCTAAAGAAAAATTACTCCGTCAGCAGAATGAATCATATAAGGCAAATTATAGCGTTTTACAAGATCGTGTAAATCAGCTTGAACTGCAGATGGTGGAATTAGAAAACAGAGACAATGAAGTTTATCGATCTATTTTTGAAGCAGATCCAATCCCTGATAGTGCGAGATTAAAGGAAATGGAGTCCAAAAAAGAGTTTAGGGCAATACAAAATTTATCAAGTACAGAGTTGACCGATAATATGACAAGTCAATTGAATAAACTAAGCTTAAGGGTTTCCTTCCAGGATGCCTCTTATTTAGAAATTAATAACTTGGTGAAAAACAAGGAAAAACTCTTAAAGGCAATACCTGCAATACAACCAGTTAGCAATAAAGATTTAAAAAGAATTGGTAGTGGCTTTGGTAGCAGGATTGATCCAATCTATAAAAATATTCGTATGCATGCGGGAATTGATTTTACGGCACCCGCTGGAACACCTATTTATGCCACTGCCGATGGAGTGGTTGAGGCAGCAGGATTTAATACAGATGGATATGGTAATAAAGTAGTGATTAACCATAGCTTTGGATACCAAACTTTGTATGGTCACATGTTTAAAGTAATTGCAAGAATTGGCCAATCGGTTACAAGGGGTCAAGTAATTGGTTATGTAGGGAGTACAGGGAAAAGTACAGGGCCACACTGTCACTATGAGGTTATAAAACGTGGATCTAAAGTAGACCCCATTTATTATTTTTACAACGATCTTACTCCTGAACAATTTGATCGTATCTTAAAAGCAGCTGCAAATAATAAGCAAAGCTTAGATTAAGTAGTATTAGTAGTTGGTTATGGTTTATTACAACTTGTTTAACTGCTATGATCCGCAATAATTTTCCAGCCATCTTTTGTTTTTCTTAAAACTAAAGTATACACTCCATTAATGTCGCCCACTGTTCTTTTTAAATACCATTTCCCAATTATAAAATAATAATTGGTTCCGAGGGGTTTCATACTTACAATTTCAAAATTTAACTTGCCCATATGGCTAGCATCGGGATAGTTTTTTTTATAATTATTCAATGTGTTGTCATAACCATAAGTGGGCCCCGATTTTCCAATAAATACAAGGCTATCA
>CANHIR010000177.1 GCA_947461015.1 Bacteroidota bacterium
AGATACAATTAGATGTTTCGGCTACGACTAAAAATCAATCATCTTCTTCCTCAAAAAATGAATTGCAAAATACCTATCCAATGACTACCCAAAATACGGTGCCTTTGGATGTGAAAGATATTGCCATTTTAAGATTGTTGCAAGACAATGCAAGAATGTCGGTTGCTGCTATTGCAGAGGCTGTTCAACTAAGTACAACGCCAGTGCATGAGCGTATTAAAAGGTTAGAAGCAAATGGAGTGATAAAACAATACGCTGCATTAATAGATGGTGCAAAAGTGCGCAAAGGATTGATGGTAATATGTTATGTATCCTTAAATCAACACAGTAAAAAATCAGGATCCCAATTTATAAAATTGATAAATGAATTGCCCGAGGTTGTAGAATGCTATAGTATTTCAGGTGAATTTGACTTTATGTTAAAGATTGTTACAGAGGATATGAATAGTTATTACAATTTTCATGTAAATAAATTAAGCCAGGCCGAAAACATTGGTCAAGTGCAGAGTGTATTCATCATGGGCGTGGTGAAGCAGACACATGTGATGGTTTAGATTTTAATCGAATATTTTGGTATGAGGTCACAAATTGTGACCTCATATGGTCATTTTTAAGGCATGAGGTCACAATTTGTGACCTCATAGGGTAATTTTCAAGGTAGGTGGTCACAAATTGTGACCGCATGCCAAGCAAGTATAAATACTATACGATTGTTATAACTGAATTACTATTTTCAGAAAAACGAAAATAAATGATTGAAAATAATATAATTCAACAAAAAATACATGAGGTTAGGGGAGAAATGGTGATGCTAGATTTTGATTTGGCATTTCTCTATGAAGTAGACACAAAAACTTTAAATCAAGCTGTCAAAAGAAATATTGATCGATTTCCAGAAGATTTTATGTTTAGGCTAAACCAAAAAGAATGGGAAAGCATAATGTCTCAAAATGCAATTGAATCTCAAAGTAAAAGAAAAAATACTTTGTTGCCATTCGCTTTCACAGAACACGGAGTTGCCATGATTTCAGGGGTTTTAAAAAGTGAGAAGGCAGTTAAGATGAACATTTCAATCATTAGATTATTTATTGAAATGAAACGAGTATTGCTAAAAAATGCAAGTATAAAGGGGCAGTTGCAAGAGATGAGAGAAAGAATTGGAGAACATGATATTCAACTTAACAAAATCTATGATACCATAGAACACCTTTTGAATTTATCAATCGCTAAAGTAAAATGGGAAGAAAGGATTAAAATTGGGTTTAAGGAGAATTTGTAGTGTGTAATTCACTTTTTAAATACGCACTATAATTAATATCTTCGCTTCATGGCACTCAATATTACCAAAAACATAAATCGCTTTTTCCCTAAAATGGGATTGTTCTTGAGAAGTTTCCAGGATGCAAAGGATAAAACCATGCCCTCTATTCCAACGAAATGGGGATTTTCTTTGGCAGGAAATTTGGAAATGGCCAATGGTAATTTTGAGCCAGAGGAAACAAGGGTAGTATTAAGTTTATTGGATGAAGTGGAATTTTTTATTAATGTTGGGGCTAATATTGGTTACTATACTTGTCTTGCATTATCAAAAGGGAAGCATGCTATTGCAGTTGAACCCATGCAAAGAAATGTTTATTATTTATTAAAAAATATAAAGTCCAATGGTTGGGAAAAGCAAGTGGAAGTTTTTCCAGTAGCAGTGGGGGATGCTTCGGATGTATTGGATATATGGGGTGGAGGCACTGGGGCTTCTTTAATTAAAGGATGGGCCAATATTCCTGCTTACCATGTGACGCAGGTTCCTATATTAACTTTAAACAGAATCGTAGACAAGCAAATTGCAAATAAAAAAGCATTGATTGTAGTGGATATAGAAGGTGCAGAATACATGTTATTGCAGGGTGCTGGAGCAGTGATTAAAAATGTAGTGAAGCCAATATGGATGATCGAAATTACTACAACGGAACATCAGCCTAATTTGGCAATGAATAAATACTTCAGAAAAACTTTTGAACTATTTTTTGAAAATGGTTATGAAGCTTTTACTGCCGATGATGCGCGTATACCAATTACAAAATCCGATTTAGATTTGATTGAAACAGGTGCATTGAATTTAACAACGCATAATTTTATTTTTAGGTAAGTTGCCTTAGTTTGAAATGTCCGCCTAAAAGGTTAAGCGCATGACATAGTCGTCCATGTAAAAGCCATTACCAATATCAAACTTAAATTCCTGCTCTTTTTCAAATCCATGTTTCAAATAAAAGGTATAAGCAGTATTTAACTTGTTTACTTGCAAGAATAAGGAATTGGAGCCTTCCGATTTCGCAACATCAATTGCTTTATTTAATAATGCTTTGCCGCTTCCTGTTCCATGCGCGATGGGTAAAACGTATAGCTTATTTAATTTGTGAGATGTATTATTTGAAACTTCTTTTTCAGCTTGCTCATTTTCAACACCCTCATTGCTCACTGAGCAAAATCCAATGTCGGCGCCATTTAAATTGGCAATAAAAAACTGGTGCCCTTTTTCAAATTGCTCAGCTAGGGATGCATCACTGTACATCCAATCCAACATAAAGTCTATTTGTTCCTGGGAAATAATATGCCCATAAGTACTTGGCCAAGTGCGCTCAGCAACAGATCGTATAAAAGCGCGATCGTCAAGTGAAGCTGGTCTAATTTTCATTTCGCTCATTTATAATTGCGCTAAACTTTCTTCAATGGTTTGAATCCTCGCTAATGCATCTGCCTTTTTCTTTTGCTCAATGGCAATAATCTCCGGCTTCGCATTTTGTACAAATTTCTCATTGCTTAATTTCTTATCAACAGAAGCTAGGAATCCTTGTTGATGTGCTAAGTCCTTTAATAAATTTTCTTTTAAACTTACGGTGTCAATAGCCTGGTCCGCCACTAAATAGAACTTATCTTTTTCCAAAGCCACCACAATACTAGATCCAATGGAAGCATTGGTGTATGCAACACTTTTTGCATTTACTTGCTTTGCTAATATATTTTGGATGGTTTGAAAGGCTGTGTTGTTTTCGGATTGGATATGCAAGTCAATCGCGTCTTTTGGTTTGATTTGATTCTTATTTCGTGCATCACGCAATGTAGAAATTACATTCTTTAATAAAGCGCCTGCATTTAAAACAGCTTCGTCTACCTTTCCAATTGTTTCATATTCCTTCACGCATAAATCTTCAGTTTGCGTTTTTAAAGCATGGTG
>CANHIR010000178.1 GCA_947461015.1 Bacteroidota bacterium
ACGGGCATGGCAAAGCATTTTGAAGTGCATTTAATTTATGGATTTGAAAGAGAAGGGGTATTATCGGACGTTAATGATCCTAGTTCAGTGATTGCGTTTATTGATCGACCGGTTTACGGTACATTAAAAGATCAAAAAGTCATTTTTGAGGGTATGATTCCAAAAATTGACAACGCGTATTTGGCTTTAGAAGGTGGTGTACAATCTGTCATCATTGGTAAAGCCGAAAAATTGAACCAATTAATTAACGGTACTGCAGGTACCACAATCAAAATATAATGTCACATACAAATAATATACAAGAAAATAGTGCTCAAATAAGTTTATTACAACAGGAAGCAAAACAATTATTAGAAAAATTAATTGCAACACCCTCTTTTAGCAAAGAGGAAGATAAAACCGCCGATTTAATACAAACGTATTTACATCAGAAAAAAGTAAAAACAGAAAGGAAGAAAAATAATATCTGGGCGATGAATTTGCATTATGATGCAGCAAAACCAACCTTATTATTAAATTCACATCATGATACGGTAAAGCCAAATAAAGGGTTTACGTTAGACCCATTTACACCAATAGCAAAAGAGGGTAAGTTATATGGATTGGGTAGCAATGATGCAGGTGGATGTTTGGTTAGTTTAATAGCTACTTTTTTATATTATTACGAACAAACGAATTTGCCATTCAATATTATTTTAGTTGCCTCTGCCGAAGAAGAAATATCGGGAGTAGAAGGAATTGAATTGGCATTACCAATGCTACCTAAAATTGATTTTGGCATTGTTGGTGAGCCAACTATGTTGGAAATGGCTATTGCAGAAAGAGGCTTATTGGTATTGGATGTTGTGGCTAACGGAAAATCGGGACACGCAGCAAGAGAAGAAGGAGAGAGTGCATTGTATAAGATTTTACCAGACATTGAATGGTTTAAAAATTATGCCTTTGAAAAAGTATCTGATTTATTGGGCAAGGTAAAGATGACTGTAACGGTTATAGAAACAGAAAACAAACAACACAATGTGGTCCCTTCTACTTGTAAATTAGTCGTGGATGTACGCGTAAATGAATTATATACTTTTGAAGAAATTTTAGAGACCATTGGCAAGCATGTACAAGCAACAGTTACACCAAGATCTTTAAGAATGAGGTCCACAGGAATTGCTTTGGATCATCCTTTAATTAAAGCAGGGTTGGCATTGGGCAAAGGTTATTATGGCTCCGTGACCACTTCGGACAAAGCGCTAATGCCTTTCCCAACATTAAAAATGGGGCCTGGTGATTCTGCCAGAAGTCATACTGCAGATGAGTTTATCTTTATAAAAGAAATAGAAGAAGGAATAAGTACCTATATTCAACTAATTGAAAAAATGATTTCACATGAGTAAGCTTTGGCAAAAAAATAATCAAGTAGCTGGTTCGGTAGAACAGTTTACCATTGGGAACGATCAGGCAATGGATTTATATCTTGCTGCTTATGATGTTTTGGGATCTATTGCACATACCACCATGTTGTCTGAAGTAGGGCTTCTTACAAAAGAAGAGCAGGTACAATTAAAAAAAGCGTTGGTTGAAATATACGGTTTGATACAATCGGGTAATTTTAAATTAGAAGCGGGTGTGGAGGATATCCATTCTCAAGTTGAAATTTTATTAACTGAAAAATTGGGGGATATTGGAAAAAAAATTCATAGTGCTAGAAGTAGAAATGATCAAGTGTTGGTGGATTTGAAATTATTTTTACGAGCCGAGTTAATGGATTTGAGTAAATCGGCACAGGCTTTATTTAGTGTATTACAAGAAAAGAGCGAACAATATAAAAACGATTTATTACCGGGTTATACGCATTTGCAATTAGCGATGCCTTCTTCATTTGGTTTATGGTTAGGTGCTTATGCAGAAAGCTTAGTTGACGACATGACTATGTTGCAAGCTGCCTATACAGTAGTGAATAAAAACCCATTGGGTTCGGCTGCCGGATATGGCTCTTCCTTTCCAATTAATAGAACTAGAACTACGGAATTATTAGGTTTCGAATCCTTAAATTATAATGTGGTGTATGCGCAAATGGGACGCGGTAAAGCAGAGCGAATAACGGCTATGGCCTTGGCTAATTTTGCAGATACCTTAGCAAGATTAAGCATGGATGCTTGCTTGTTTATGAATCAAAATTTTGGGTTTATCAAATTCCCTGAAACATTAACAACAGGCTCTAGCATTATGCCGCATAAAAAGAATCCAGATGTTTTTGAACTCATCAGAGCATATTGTAATCGTATTAAAGCATTGCCCAATGAGATTTTAATGATGACAACCAATTTACCTTCGGGCTATCATCGTGATTTACAATTATTAAAAGAGCATTTATTTCCTGCTTTTCAGCAATTAAAAAATTGTATGGAAATGGCAGCTTTGATGATTCAAAATATGGAAGTAAAGCAAGGTTTACTGGAAGATCCTAAATATCAATTCTTATTTAGTGTAGAGGAAGTGAATAAATTGGTGAATGCAGGGATGCCATTTAGAGATGCTTATAAAAAAATTGGCTTGGATATTGAAGCAGGCAATTATACCTATACAACCCAAGTTTCACATACACATGAGGGCAGTATTGGCAATTTATGTACTGCGAAAATAGCAGCTGCCATGAATAAGGTGATAAATAGCATGGATTTTGACAAAGTAGATCGACAAATTGACCATTTATTGACGAGCTAATTGTATTTTTGTCCACCCAATAATTTATATTCATTAAAAATAAAATATGAAAAAAGGATTGATTTTAACATTGGTATTGGCAGTTGTCTTAAGTGCAAATGCACAAATTAAGATTGCAGTCAAGGCCAGAAATACGCCGGCCAAAGCGGCATTGCCAGCTAAAGCAACCAGTATTGCTTTCATGAAAAATACAAAGGACAGTGCATCTTATGCATTGGGTTATAGAATTGCTCAAAGTTTGAAAGGGCAGGGGTTGCAGGATGTTAACTTTGAAATGTTTAAAAAAGGAATGGCTGCAGGTGTAATCGCTAAAACAGATATCCCTGATAGCTTAATTGATGTATGTATTAAAAACTACCAAGATAAAATGAGTCAAGAAAAAATCGCAATCAA
>CANHIR010000179.1 GCA_947461015.1 Bacteroidota bacterium
CGATACTGCACAAAGAGTGAAAATGATTTTACAACGTTATAAGGAATTACAAGATATCATTGCCATCTTAGGTATGGATGAATTAAGTGATGAAGATAAATTAGTAGTATCACGTGCGCGTCGTGTTCAACGTTTCTTATCTCAACCTTTCCATGTAGCGGAACAATTCACAGGGTTAAAAGGAGTATTCGTTTCTATCGAAGATACCATCCGTGGATTTAATGCAATCATGGATGGAGAAGTGGATCAGTATCCTGAAGCAGCCTTCAACTTAGTAGGTTCTTTAGAAGATGCAATTGAGAAGGGCAAGAAAATGATGGCTTAATTTATTTAAACTAGTTACATGTTATTAGAAATATTGACACCCGAAAAAAAGCTTTTTAGCGGCGATGTGCAAGGCGTACAATTGCCTGGCATAGACGGGTTGTTTGAAGTATTAGATAAACACGCTCCATTGGTAAGTGCTTTGGGTATTGGGAATGTGAAAGTATTACACAAAGGAAGTGCTTCCGAAACCTATGTTATAAAAGGTGGCTTTGTGGAGGTAATCAATAATAAAGCTACCGTACTCGTAGAAGGTGTTTTATAGTTAATTATTTTAAATTATATAAATTCTAAAATCCCTTGGCGTAAAGCCAGGGGATTTTTTTATATATTCACATAAGCAAATCGCGCTATTGAATTTTGCATATGAAAAAAACGTTCCCAGTAATATTCACATTAATCACTTTATCCATAGTAGGTATTTTGTTTATTCAAATTACTTGGCTACAGAGTTTGATGATTTTAACGCGAAGTCAACTAAATGACAAGGTAAATCAGTCTGTAGTAAATGTTTCTAATGAATTAGGTAAAAAACTGCATAGTGGTCTTTCGTTTAAATTGCCTAAAAGAGGACAAAACTTAATTGACAATTCGGTACCTAATTTTTCTGAAAATCATATTGACAATATATACAATGATAAAGAATTAAATCAGCTTATTAGATCTTCGTTAGACAGCAATGGGCTCAAAGACCTGAATTATGAATTTGCCATTTCAGATAAAAATGGGTTGGTTACAATACATAGCAGCAAGTTCAACGAATCTAATATAGACACTACTTTTAATACCATGAAAGTTGTGGTGCCAGTAATCCCACAGGATTACATGGAGCCTTCAGGTCCTTTTGAGTTAATTACCGTTGTTGTCCCCAATGTTAGAATCCATATTCTATATTCATTAATGTGGGTGATTGCTGGATCGCTATTGTTTATTCTAATTGTAATTGCGGCTTTTTTTATTACATTAAGATCATTGTTTACCCAACGAAAATTAAATGAAATTAAACGGGACTTCATTAATAATATGACGCATGAGTTGAAAACTCCATTGGCAACCATTTCGCTAGCGGTGGATGCGCTTAAAAGTCCTAAAGTACAAGGCGAAAGCAAATCGGTAGAATATTTTAGCAATATCATTAAAGAGGAAAATGAGCGAATGAATAAACACGTGGAAGTAATTTTACAAGCTGCTCAAATAGAGAAGAAAGAGTATGCACTTAATAAAACACCTGTTGATATTCATGACTTACTGTTTGGTGTATTAGATAGTTTCAAACTTCAGTTAGACGCAAAACCATCCAGTATTCAAACTAATTTTGATGCAGATCCTGCTGTTATAGAAGCGGACGAAGAATATTTATTGCATGTGTTTTCCAATCTTATAGACAATGCAATAAAATATTCAAAAGACACTATCAATATAGCAATTACTACCAGTTCGTTTCCTGGTGAAATTCAAATAGTTTTTCAGGACGAAGGAATTGGAATGAACGCGGCAACATTAAAACATATTTTTGAAAAGTTTTATCGAGCACATACTGGAAACATACATGATGTAAAAGGTTTTGGACTTGGTATGAGTTATGTGAAATGGGTAATTGGCATTCACAAAGGAAAAATTAAAGTGCAAAGCGAAGAGGGGGTTGGAACCAAAATGATTATTACTTTGCCGGTTGTTTAATCCACAATAAACATCCGTCGCCATAGCTTAAAAAGCGATACTGATTTGTCAATGCATGCATGTAAATGTCATGCCATTTGTCGCCTGCGATTGCAGCAATAATAAGCAACAACGTAGATTTTGGTTGATGAAAATTTGTAATCAATGCATTGCAAATTTTAAATTGGTAACCAGGTGTAACCATTAATTGCGTTTTAGCAATCAATTTTGGAAGCTTATGCTTTTCTAATAAACTTACAATTGCGTTTAATGCATCTTGCATTGATACTTTAAATTCCATCATTTCATAAGCATCCCATTGCCCTAAGTGTAGTTCATTTAATTCAATTTTCTTTTTATTTTGTTGTTCAAATAAAAATGCTTTAACGCCAATCCAATACACCGACTCAATGGTGCGTAAACTGGTTGTTCCAACGGCAACAATAGGTTTATCTACCAAATGAACATGAGCTAATAGGTATTGTATCAATGAAACGTCCACCTCAATAAATTCTGCATGCATATCATGCTTGTCAATGGTTTCCGATTTTACTGGCATAAATGTTCCAGCTCCAACATGCAAGGTTAAATATTGAGTAGCAATATTTTTTTGGAGTAAACTTTCAAAAACTTCACTATTAAAATGCAATCCAGCAGTGGGTGCGGCAACCGAACCTTCTGCAATTGCATACGTGGTTTGATACCTATCTTTATCTTCTACATTCGCTTTACGTTGAATATAAGGTGGCAACGGGATATTTCCAATACTGTTAAGTATTTCAGAGAAATTGTATTCAGGATGATCCCAACTAAATTCTACAATAAATTTCCCAGCTTCTTGTTTTAATTTTTTTGCATAAATAATAATGACATCATTATTTATAACTAATTCTTTTATCAAAAGGTCTTCCTTCCATTTTTTTGCACCACCAACTAAGCAATTCCATGCTACTTTTTCAGTTGCTTGCATGGCAAGTAATACCGGAGTATATTTTTCAGTTGGCTCTAAACAAAATATTTCAATTTCACTTTGTGCATTTTTTTCAAATAATATTCTTGCTGCAATTACTTTGCTATTGTTAAAAATGAGTGTAGCATTTTCAGGAATAA
>CANHIR010000180.1 GCA_947461015.1 Bacteroidota bacterium
CTACTTTGATCTTTAACAAAGTAGTTTACACAAACGCAAAAATCAACTACAACTTTATGGACTATTGGGATGTTCCTACAGATGAAACATCTAAGAACACACCAGCTGCTGGTTCTGCCGCAGTTAAGAATCCTAACTGGTAATATTTACCTTATATGATTTTAAAAGGCCCCGATTTATCGGGGCCTTTTTTATTTCCTCACCCTTATTAAAATTTAAGGGTAGGAAATAAATCTTTTATGATTTTAAAAGGCGCGCGCGCCTTTTTTATTTTTTTCTCCTGTACATTCAGCTACTTTTCTTATCTTGAATACATGCAGGATACTAAGAAACAGCTGGGTTTATGGACAAGCACTTCGCTTGTAGTGGGTAACATGATTGGCGCTGGTGTTTTTATGATGCCTGCGGCACTTGCCAAATTTGGTAGCATAAGTTTAGTGGGTTGGTTGTGTGCATCCATTGGCGCTTTTTTATTATCCAAAGTATTTGCCAATTTATCAAAGCTTCTGCCCGCTGCGGATGGAGGGCCTTATGCTTATTCGCAAAAAGGCTTGGGCGATTTTGCTGGGTTCTTAGTAGCTTGGTGTTATTTAGTTTCTGTTTGGTGCACCAATGCAGCCATTGCAGTTTCTTTTATAAGTGCATTGAGTACTTTTTTTCCAGTATTGGCAACAAATGATTTACTAGCAGCATTTGCGGGCCTAGCAACTATTTGGATATTGACCTGGGTTAATACATTAGGCATTTTAACCTCAGGTAAATTACAATTGATTACCACTATTTTAAAAATTGTACCTATTGTATTCATTGGAATTGGTGGATTATTTTTCATTCATTGGACTCATTTTTTACCATTTAATACAAGCGGCACATCAAGCATTGCAGCCATTACAGCAACTACCGCAATTACTTTTTTTGCTTTTTTAGGAATTGAGTGTGCAACCATTCCTTCGGGGAGTGTTGCTAATTCTGCAAGCACAGTTGCAAGAGCAACTACACTGGGAACCCTTATTGCGACTGTTGTATATATATTAAGTACCGTGAGCATCATGGGAATGATTCCAGCCAATCAATTAGCTAAAAGCGTTACGCCATTTGCCGACGCAGCTATTTTAATTTTTGGGAAAGGAAATGGTGCAGAATACTTAGTGAGTGCAGGGGTTGCCATTGCTGCTTTTGGCGCCTTAAATGGCTATATTTTAATACAAGGTCAAATGCCTGCAGCCATTGCAAAGGATAAATTATTTCCTGCTATTTTTGCCAAAAAAAATAGCAATGGGGTTCCGGCTATAGGCATTGTTATTTCAAGTGTTTTTGTTTCCATTTTTATGGTAATGAATTATACAAAAGGGTTGGCCGCGCAATTTCAATTTTTAATTTTACTGACTACTTCCACTATTATTATTCCTTATGTATTTTGTACCGCCTCTTTTATAATTTTAAGACTTAGAAAAACATTTGCAAGTAGTTGGTCCAAAATAGTAGCTATTTTACTTGCCAGTTTTACT
The DNA here is from genome assembly GCA_947461015.1 of Bacteroidota bacterium. Classification (GTDB taxonomy): domain Bacteria; phylum Bacteroidota; class Bacteroidia; order Chitinophagales; family Chitinophagaceae; genus Sediminibacterium. The sequence goes on from CANHIR010000180.1 coordinate 1,509, forward strand.
TTTATATTTTGTATTTGGATATTATTAGGGCTAGGACAGGAAACGGTATTCTGGGGATTTTTCTTAACCTTATTGGCAGTTCCCATTTATGTTTTTGCCGTTACTAAAAAGGAGTAAACACAAACTAATTTATAATTATGATGAGCGCACATTCAGAATTTGGAAAATTAAAATCTTTGTTTATTAAAAAAGCCGCATCCGCATTTATTGACGATGCACATATTTCACAGCATTGGGAAGCGCTTAATTATTTAGGCAAACCTAATATTGCAAAAGCTTTGGAAGAGTATGAAGCCTTTGAACAAATTTTAAAAGACCATGGTGCAGAATTGTTGTATTTGCCAAAGGATGATACAGTGAATATGGATTCTATATATTGTAGAGATGCTGCAATTGCTACCGAAAAAGGAATGATTATTTGTAATATGGGGAAAGAAGGGCGTATTAAAGAACCCGCTGCAGAACAACGTGCATTTGAAGCCAATGGTATTGCGGTGTTAGGTGTAATCAATGCACCTGGTACCGTGGAAGGCGGTGATGTTGCTTGGTTGGATGCAAAAACATTAGCGGTTGGCCACACTTACAGAACCAATGAGGAAGGCATACGTCAATTAACTGCATTATTACAACCTTTGGGTGTAACCGTTATTTCTGTTTCAATGCCACATTATAAAGGACCATCCGATGTATTTCATTTAATGTCCGTGTTAAGCCCAGTGGATAGCAATTTAGCCGTGGTGTATTCTCCATTAATTCCCATTGTATTTAGAAATGAATTAATTGCGCGCGGTTATGAATTAGTAGAAGTGCCGGATGCAGAATTTGACAGCATGGGATGTAATGTGTTGGCGTTGGCACCTCGTGTTTGCCTAATGGTAAAAGGAAACCCCATCACTAAACAAAGATTAGAAAACGCGGGTTGCAAAGTAATAGAATACTATGGGGAAGAAATAAGTGTAAAGGGTGGCGGAGGCCCAACCTGTTTAACAAGACCTGTGATGCGCGCTTAAGCCTGCTCACTATTTATTAATAATAATCTTTTCTTTAATAGTATTTTCATTACATAGCGTTCCAAAAATATTAAGCTTTCCAATCCCAAAGTACAATATCCCAACCGGTACCCACTTGTTCAATGACACCAATGGTTTCAAAACCAATTTTTTGGTGCATGCGTATAGATCTTTTGTTGGCTTGAGAAATATCTGTAACTAAAAAAGTATAATTTTTTGCGTGTAGGCTTTTATAGTAATCATACATTTTTGGCACCCAGCCTTGGCCTCTATGACTTTTTGCAACACATACCTGCCCAATTAAAATATAGTTGCTATTTTTTAATAATGCCCCTTTATATTCAGTGGCATCTAAGGTATTAAATAAATGATCTAGTTCTGGGTGTGCACCATATACTTCCTTATTGGTTACAATGGTATAACCAACTACTTCTTCTCCTTCTTTCACAATGATAGAAGGGTGTATTTCATGCATTTGTTGTAATAAGCTTAATGCATATTCAGAAGTAACAAATCCTTCCTTCATGGC